>CAKSVM010000015.1 GCA_934503195.1 uncultured Eubacteriales bacterium | reverse complement strand
GTCAACAGGGGGAACAAAGTGGTTAAAAGCCACCACTTTGTCCCCTGTCTGTTGACTATGGGTTGAGGTATTTTTTTATTGCGATTCGTTAGAAAAACTTACAGTGACAAAAGAAGTGACAAAGCCGCCTATATATGTGTTTGTCATTGTCACTTTTGTCACTGACATTTCCGCTGGTCAGCAGGGTAACAAAGTGGTTAAGAGCCACCACTTTGTCACCTGACTGCCTGACCGTGGGTTGTCCTTAACGATTATTCGGAATTATTTACCAGAATAAAGTAACCGCCGGACTTATTGCCGTCCGGCGGTTTCCGCTATAGCTTGAAAAGATCGCTGTGTGTGCCTGTACGCATAAGCTCCAGAATAAGATCGCCGCCTGATATCTCATAGATCAGGAGCCAGTCTGGTGTGATGTGGCATTCCCGGCTTCCGGCGAATTTCCCGGACAGCTCGTGATCCTTGTATCGCGGCGGGGGCTTCTGTCCGCTCGCGAGGATTTCGATAACCTCCTCCAGAAGACGAACGTCATAGCCGCGCTTCTTTATCCGCTTATAGTCCCTCCTGAAGGCCGCCTGATACCTGATTTCAAGCATCCAGATCCTCCATGAGTTCCTTGACCGAGGTGAAGCTCTTACTCATTCCGATTCCGCGGCGGGCGTCCTCAATCGCCTTTGCCGTCTCCTCGTTCGGAACATTCTTCGTTAGCATGAAGGGGATCTGCTGTTCGCGGACGGACTGCCTCGCGAACGCCGTTATCGCCGACGTCAGATTCAGTCCGAGATCGTTCACCAGTTCCTCAAACTGGGCTTTCAGTTCTTCGTCAATACGTATGGTCAGACTTGTCGTCGCCATTATATCACCATCCTTTCGCACTTACAGTATACCACCGCCGTGCGTGTTTTGTCAATACGGATTTTGTAAACATTCAAGCGGCGTCGGATGTGGATTTCTTGTCCTGTCTTCCTTTTTTCATGTTCTGTCTTCGTTTTCTGCCGCGTTCTTCCGGATTCACCATTGACAAATCCGCGCCGTGGTGGTATAATATTCAAAAACCATATCCCGAAAGGAACACACAGATGAAAGTATTTCTCATGATGGGGCAGTCGAACATGGCCGGACGCGGGGATCCCCGCACCGTAAAGCCCCTTCCGTCAACCCACGCCTTCGTTCTCAGAAACGGCAGATGGCAGCCGATGACCGAACCTCTGAACATCGACCGTCCGATCTGCTTTGAGGGGCCGATGTGCACCAACAGCGGAGTCGGACCCGCCGCGTCGTTCGCCGCTTCCTTTGCCGCCGAGTTCTCCGAGGACATCGGACTCGTTCCCTGCGCCGAGGGCGGAAGCTCGCTTGAAGACTGGAAGATCGACGGTCAGCTCTTCCTTAACGCCTACTATCAGGCGAAGCTGGCGTCAAACGTCGGCGAGCTTTGCGGAATCCTCTGGCATCAGGGCGAGGCCGAGTGCCATTCGCCCGGGCTCGCGCTCACCTACAAGGAGCGTTTTCTCGCGATCATGGACGAGTTCCAGCACCGGCTCGGAGTGAAGCTTAAGATTGTCGTCGGCGAACTCGGACGGTTCTACATCGATCATCCCGGAAAGCCGAAGTACGTGAACGACGTGAACCGCGCTCTCGCCGAGCTCGCCGCGGAGAACGACAACATCGCGCTCGCAAGTTCGGAGGGACTCACCGACCGCGGCGATCATCTCCACTTCAACGCCGAAAGTCAGCGCGAGTTCGGCCGGAGATATTTCGAGGCCTACAAGACGCTTCTGTGAGGCCGTGGAAAGGCGTTCGCGGCGCGGGTGAGTAAATAACCGCCTGACGTCAGAACGGCGTACAGGGCGTTCTGAGGGGTTACAGAGCGGCCGGCAATTCGTATCCGGCGTGCCGCCCACCTCATTCGCGTGAGCACCATGCGAGGTGTCGCACACGCAAACGCCGCCGACGCGTCAGAACGTCCCACAGCGTCGTCAGAAGGCCGTACACGGCGTTTGCGTATTTATAGGGGTCTTTATGCTCCCTCGGCGTAAAACTGCTCAGGCGGCGTTCTGAGGGCTTACAGCGCGTCAGAGAGATTCGTACATCGCGGGAGGGTCAAGACTCTCCCCTACGGTCGGTAGTTCGGTAGTTGCATACCGCATTCGCCGGAACGCCGCCATGCACGGAACGCCGCCCCTCCGGAATTCCTACCTCGAAAATTAAAATCTTCATCAGGAGAACCAAAATGAAACTTCTCGAAAAATTCGATTCGCTCCGACCCTTCGACTCGGATCCCAGAACCCGGCATTACCTCCGCCCGACACGGATCGTCACGACCTCGGGCGACGTCACCGCGCCCGGGGAAATGCTTAAAAACCGCTCCGGGCAGATCTCCTTCGACTCGACCGGATGCACTGTCCTTAAAAAGGGCGGGATGATCCTCCTCGACTTCGGACGCGAGATCCACGGCAGTCTCCGCATCCTCTCGCAGTGGACAAAGCCCCGCCGCGTCACGCTCACGGTTCGTCTCGGCGAGTCGGTCACCGAGGCTCTGACCCCGGTCGGCGAGCGCGGCTCGACCAACGATCACGCCAACCGCGACTTTTCGCTGACTCTCAGCGAATATTCCGGAACCGACACGAACGAGTCGGGCTTCCGCTTCGCCGCGCTTGAGCTTTCCGACGGCGAGGAGATCGGACTCAAGGCCGTCGAGGGCGTTCTCATCGTCCGCGACGTCGATTACGTCGGCTCGTTCGAGTGCCCCGACCAGGTCATAAACGAGATCTTCGACACGGCCGCCTACACCGCGCATCTCAATATGCAGGAGTATATGTGGGACGGAATCAAGCGCGACCGCCTTGTCTGGATCGGCGATATGCACCCCGAGGTCATGACGATCTGCTCGGTCTTCGGCGACAATGAGGTCGTTCCGAGAAGCCTTGACTCTGTCCGCGACGTCACGCCGCTTGTCGCGAAGTCGGAGGGTCAGCGCGCGATGTGGATGAACGGAATCCCCTCCTACACACTCTGGTGGCTGATGTGTCAGCGCGACTACTATTTGCAGAACGGTAACCTCGGCTATCTCTCGGAGCAGAAATCCTATCTCCTCGGACTCGTGCCGATCCTGACCGCGCTTGTCGGCGACGACGGACGCGAACACGTCCCCGCCGGACGCTTCCTCGACTGGCCGACAAACGGCGACGAGACCGCGCTTCACTGCGGCCTTCAGGGTCTTCTCTCGCTCGGACTCGACGCGCTGTCCTATCTCTGCGGCGTCCTGGGCGAGGACGCGTCCGCGGCTCTCTGCCATGAGAAGTCGGAGCTTATGAAGAATCACGTTCCCGAGTTCAAGGCGAAGTCGGCGTCCTCGCTCCTCGCGCTCGCGGGGATCGCCGACGCGAAGAAAATCGACGACGAGGTGCTTGCCCCAGGCGGCGCGCACGGATACTCGACCTTCTATTCCTACTACATAATGGCCGCCAAGGCGATGGCCGGAAAGACCTCCGAAGCCCTTTCCGACATGAAGGAATACTACGGCGCGATGCTTAAGCTCGGCGCGACGACCTTCTGGGAGGACTTCGACCTCGACTGGACGGTGAACGAAAAGGGCGAGTACGACGCGAACCGGATCGACGAGATCGTCCCCGAGGGCGGAAAGGATATCCACGCCGACTTCGGCCGCTTCTGCTACACCGGACTGCGCCACAGCTTCTGCCACGGCTGGTCGTCTGGTCCCTGCACCTTCATCGCGAGACATATTCTCGGAATCAGGATCCTCGTCCCGGGATGCCGGAAGCTTGAGATAAAGCCCGCGCCTTGCGGACTCGATTTCATCCGCGGAACCTATCCGACGCCCTACGGCAAGGTCAGCGTCTGTGCCGACAAGGACGGCCGGATCGAGATCACCGCGCCGAAGGAGATCATGATCATCGCTCCCGACGGCGCGAAGGTGACGAAGGTCTGAGTTTAATCCACAGGAATGTTAAAATCCCGCCCCGTTTTTCGCAGGGCGGGAAATCTTTATTTAAGCTTTATCTCGGCGAGGTTCGGGGAGAAGGAATCCTTCGACGTGCCTTTCTCGGAGTACATACACCAGACGCTTCCGAGCTTCACGATTATCTCGTCGCCCGGTTCAAGTTCGATGAACTCCGCGCCGTCGTCGGTATAGCGGTAATATCCCGCCTTTCCGCCATCATTCAGGACAAAGTAAGTTTCGCCGTTATCCTCGACGTAAGCCGCCGCCTCGGCCGAGAAGCCCCTGACAAACTCCGGGAAGTCCTTTCCGCGGCTTTCCGAGGTCGAAAGCTCAAGTCCGTTTTCACCGAGCGAAACCGAGTCGAGATTCACGGTGAGGCAGTCGTTTCCGAAGAGTCTTCCGCCTTCCGCCGACTTTCCGTTCTCGGGGAGCGTGATTCTCAGAGCCGGAGTGTCGCTCTGATAGTCAAACTGGAAGCTTAAGTCGACATAGAGGAGCGAAAGCTCTGTGAAATCTCCCGCGTCTGACGTGATGCCCGACATTGAGGGATTCTCCGCGCCGTACAGAATCGCGCGTCCGTCGGGGAAGCTCAGACCGCCGTTTTCGTCCTTAGCGGCGAGTGACAGGAAGATATCGCTCTGAGACGCTTTTTTCGCGAGTCCGAGCGCGAAATCATCGCGGAGTTCGGCCTGCCAGAGTCCGTTTCCGAGTCTCACGAAGGAGATCTCGTTCTTTCCGAAGCGCGACGTGTAATATCCGTCGGACTCGGAAAGCTCGCGCATTCTGACCTTCGCGTCACCGTAGAAGGTGCGGATCGTAAGCTCGTCGGCCGCGGGGATTTTCTCAAACGAGTAGTAGGAGTATCCCGAGGTCGAAAGGCTCATTCCCGACGGCATATACCCGGTGCCGCCGACAATCAGCGAAAGCTCCGAAAGCTCAGCCGGAGCCACGCCGCTCTCAATCTCCTCAGGCGTCGGAATAACCTCCTTTTCGCGGAAGACCCAGACCGAGACGTCGCCCGAATCGCTCATCATGACCGACTCGATTATGATATCCCCGACCGTCGGCTTTTCGTCCGCGACCGTGACCCTCACCCCGCCGTCGGTGATTCCGACTCCCGGCGCGAAGTATCTGATTCCGACCGCCGCGACGCCGACCGCGAGAACCGCGATTACCGCCGCCGCTATAAGAATCGACCTCAGCTTCGGTCTTCTTTTCGCGAAGCCTTCGGCCTCGTCGAGATATTTCCGGTCGACGTATCCGAGCGCGGTGTCGAGTTTATTCGCTTTAATCAATGAAATCCCTCTCTTTCAGATATTTTCTCAGCCTTTCGCGGAGCCTGTGAAGCTTCACGTTAAGGCTGTTTTCGGTTATTCCGAGTCTTCCGGCGATATCCGCGGGGGACTCTGCGTATACGTATCTCCGCACGAAAATCACACGCTCCTCAGCTCTCTGACGCGACAGGAAGTCGTTTATCGCCGCGCCGAGTTCCCTCGCCTCGATCCTCCCGGATATCTCGCCGTCAGACGCGACCTCGCAGAGTTCGTCGAGCGGAAGGCTCCCGCCGATCCGCTTTTTCGCCGACGCCGACTCGATACGGTTTATCGAAAGTCTTCTCGCGATCATCGCGGCGAAGGAGCGGAGCGAATCGGGTTTCGCGGGTGGGATGCTGTCCCAGAGCTTCCAAAGAACGTCGCTCGCGATCTCCTCGGCGTCCTCGGGGCTTTTCGTGATGTTCCGCGCGACCGATCTTGTGAGCCTTCCAAGGCTCTCTTCGACCTCGGAAAGCACGCTTTCGTCACGTGACTCGAAACGCGCGTATAGTTTGTCGTCCATTATATCAGTCCTTTCTGTTTTTTGCGTACGCACCTATATAAACAGGAAATCTCCGCGCGGATTACAGGGTCGCTGAAAAAAATTCTTAACCTCCGGTTGTATTTTCCCGAAAACCGCGTCATTGACACCCGACCGCTTTTATGATATAATTTTATCACAGAAAGGAGCGATAGTCAATGAATTTAGGAACAAAGATACGCGAGCTGCGCAAAAATAAGCGGCTCACACAGGAGGAGCTCGCCGCGAAGCTCAATGTCTCACCGCAGGCGGTCAGCAAGTGGGAGTCAGCGTCATGTTATCCCGACATCGCGCAGCTGCCGGTCTTAGCGAACATCTTCGGAGTCAGTCTCGACACGCTGTTCGGTCGTGACGCAAGCGAGGTCGAGCGTAAAATCGACGCCATCATAAAGGAGCACGAGAGCTGTTTCTGGAGCGACCGCGAAAAATGCGAACCGCTTCTCACAAACGCGCTGAAGGAGTTTCCCGACAACGAGCGGCTGATGATCGAGCTTGCCGAGCTGTTTATGTCCGAAGCACCCGAAAAGGCTCTGCCGATAGCCGAAACTCTCGCGAACACCACGGGAGATTTTCTGATCGAAGGCAGAGCCAAACGCCTGCTCGCGAAGCTCTACACCGACGCCGGACGTAATTCCGACGCTCTGCGGGTCGTCGAGTCGCTTCCGGCACTCGGCTCACTCGATGTGAACGACCGCCTGCGCGTCGGTGCCGGACAGCTTTCGGGCGAGGACAAGCTGCGATTCGCGAATGACCTGAAATGGCAGACCATGCAGGATCTCTTCATGGCCTGCGCCGACGAGGGTAACGGCTGTCTGCAAACCGGGCAGTTCGAAGCGGCACTTGAGTCGTTCGGCAAAGAGCGTGCGGTAATCGAGCTGTTCATGCTCTCGGATGAGATCTGTCTCGAAAGCTACAAGTGGAGCGGTATGCGGGCAAACCACTGGGGAGCGTACCTCAGCGAGGCACTGTGCCTGTTCCGGCTCGGACGGGATAACGAAGCGAAGGAGAAGCTCGACCGCGCGAAATACATTCTGCGGCACTCGAACGTCAGCCGCGACGGAACCGACTATTTCGCCGCCGAGCCGGAAAAATTCCTGACTCCGTTCCGTGAAGCGTATGCGGCGAAAGGACTGTGCGAATTTCTCCCGCTGTGATTTTCCGCCAAAAGATTTGCACAATCCGTTTTATTCACGAAAAAGCCTTGCTTTCTCCGCCGGAGTATGATATAATGGTCATACAAAAAGCGAAAGGAATCACAAAATGTCAATTCTCAACGGAGCTTACGCTCCCGAAACCCTGCTACCCGATCCCGCGCCGTTCGGTAAATTTGATGTCACCGGAACTGTCGACCTCCCGAACGCCATGGACACCGATACTCTCGATACCCCCGACGGAAAGCTCCTTGTCGCCGCCGGACGCTGTAAATTGATGATACTCCGACTAAAAGACGGCGTTCCGAAGCTGATTTCCGAGCTCTCCGGGCTCGGCGACTCGCGCCAGATCATGATCTCGGACGGCTTTGCCTACGTCACCGCGCGCGCCGACGGGCTCTATATCTGCGATCTGCGCGACTACAGAAATCCGAAGCTCGTCCGTCGACTCGACACACTTGAGCTCGCTACCGGAGTCTGCGCCGCCGACGGTCTGCTCGCCGTCACGAACCGCCACATGGGCTGCGAATTATGGGATGTCCGCGACCCGTACAATCCCGGCTGGCTGGGGAGCTTTTACTGCGGCGAGGCGCAGTCGGTCTGGCTTCACGGAAATTGCGCCTTCATCGGCGACTGGATGAACCGTCTTGTGCGGATATTCGACATAAGCAATCCCGCGAAAGCCGTGGAAATCTCGCGCTTTTCGGTCGACGGCTTTGCCGACGGAGTCTGTGTCGTTGAGTCGTCCGGACGCACGCTCTGTCTCTGCGCGACCGGACACCATTCGGCGAGACTTAAAAATCGCCGCAAGTACAAGAACTACGATTTCGTCACGCCTGAGATGCTTGCCGAGGGCTACGGCTGCGGTCACGGAGTCGAGATATTCGACGTCACCGACCCATATGACCCAGAATACGTCTCGTCGATCAAATCCCCGCCGCATTTCGGCGGAATCGACTCCTGGCGGGTCTTCGCGGGCGAGGGCTTCTGCTACTTCACCGACTCGATGAACGGCGTCTTCGAGCTCGATCTCACGGACATCCGGCATCCGCGCTTCACGAAGAATTTCCGCCTTCCGGTACTCGAGCGGCAGAACCCGACTCCGCCGTCGATACAGTTAAGACGCCACGCGATAACCGGAGCGACGCTCATCGACGGCTTTGTCTGCGCGGCTGGCGAGACCGGAGTAACAATAGCGCGCGGAGTCGTCGGCGAACTCTCAAAGCCCTCGGCAAAGCTGAATTTTCCCGAAAAACCCGGTCGCGCCGGACAGTATCACTCCTTCGCGAAGCTCCGCGGCAGGCTTTTCATCGCCGCCGGTGACGACGGAATCATCGTCCGTGACGAGTCTGGCGAGAACAAGTTCGCGACCAGAGGCGCGTGCCTTGACATAATCGAGAAGGACGGACTAATCGTCACAGCCGAGAACGGGGAGGGAATCGCGGTCTATTCACCCGACCTCACCGAGCTCTCAAGACTTGACGCCGAACCCCTGCGCCCGGTGCGCGAGATAGTCGACTGCGGAAAGTACTTAGCGGCACAGCTCGGAAGCACGTTCGTTCAGGCGCTTGAGCTGACCGGAAACGCGTTGAGCAAAGTCGGCGAGCCGCTGTCAGTCGGACTCCTGTACCACCGTCATATCGCGCGGCATACCGCCGGGGAATATCCGGTCACGCTCTCGCTTTCGGGCGGACCCGCGCTCCTTCGCAAGGAGAACGGATTTGCGCGGACTGAGTTCAGTCTCCGCGCCGAGACCTGTCCGATCGAGGAGGGCGCGGACGGCTGCAAAGGCGGACTGATACTCATCTTCAACGCCAAGTACTGGTATCTCGACGACCCGACAAGCATCACAAACCTCCCGGATCCGATCCAATGCCCCGGCGCGAGACTCAAGGGACAGCCCTTCGTCTGCGAAAATAAGCTCGCGCTCCTCAACCGCGTTAACGGCGTCGTCGAAATCATCGACATAACCGACCCGAAAGCGCCGGTGTTCGAGCGGCGAATTGAGACGCACACGCACCCCGAGTTCGCCGCGGAGCTCGACGGCAGGATCAATATTGCCTGCGGACACGATGGACTTATCGTGATCTGACAGAATCCGAACCGGAAAGACCGGATTTCTCCACAGACCTGTGGCAAAGCCGCGGAGCGCGACTCTGGCGGAATTAAAAAGCGACCCCCGTGAGGAGGTCGCTTCTTTGTTGTTGAATTGACTGTTTTCGCTTATCTGTCGCGTCTGTTCTTCTGTAGGATTCCGAGAATTTCGCCGAAATCGTCGTCCGAGATAAGCTCGGCCGGCTTTTCCTTCTTTTCGGGAGCCTCTTCCTTATCCTTGGCGGTCTCCTCGGGCTTTGAAGCCGCTTCCTCAGCCGCTTTCTTTGCCGCTTCCTCCTCGGCCGCTTTTTTTGCCGCCGCGTCAGCCGCCGCCTTCTGAGCCGCTATCGTGTTCTGCATCGACTTCGGAACGTTGTCGAATCCGGTAGCGATAACCGTTACGTGCATCTCGTCCTCAAGGTTCGGGTCAAGCACCGCGCCCCAGATGATGTTCGCGTCGGGATGAGCCTCTTCCCGGACCATCGACGAGGCAATATCGACCTCTTCGAGTCCGATGTCGGGGGACGCAGTGACGTTGATTATGATTCCGCGCGCGCCCGCGATCGAGGTTTCAAGAAGCGGGCTGGAGATTGCCGCCTTGGCCGCGAGGGTAGCCTTGTCCTTGCCGTTTGCCGAGCCGACGCCCATGTGAGCGTAGCCGGCGTCGAGCATGATCGCCGAGACGTCAGCGAAGTCGAGGTTGACGATTCCGGTGACGTTGATGAGATCAGAGATCGACTGAACGCCGTGGCGAAGTACGTCGTCAGCCTCGGTGAAGGCGTTCATCAGGGTTATGCGGGTGTCGGAGACCTCCTTGAGTCTCTCGTTCGGGATGATGACAAGCGAGTCGACCGACTCGATGAGCTTCTTTATGCCCTCCTCGGCCTGCATCATGCGTCTCTTGCCCTCAAAAGCGAAGGGCTTCGTGACGACGCCGACCGTGAGAATTCCCATGTCCTTTGCCGCTCTTGCGACGATCGGAGCCGCTCCGGTTCCGGTTCCGCCGCCCATTCCGGCGGTGATGAAGACCATGTCCGCGCCGCTTATCGCGTTCTTGATCTCCTCTATGCTCTCTTCAGCGGCCTGCTCGCCGATATCGGGATTCGATCCCGCGCCGTGACCCTTGGTGCGCTTTTCGCCTATCGCGATCTTGTTCTGCGCACTCGATTTGAGCAGTGCCTGCTTATCGGTATTTATCGCTATAAACTCAACGCCGCGGATATCGGTCGAGATCATGCGGTTGACGGCGTTGTTTCCGCCGCCGCCCACGCCGACTACCTTTATATTCACGCCGCTGTCGAAGTTATCATCGAGTTCAAATGCCATTTTTTGTTTCCTCCTGAATAATTGACTTACAGACTGTCGTCCTTTTTCGCTGCTTACCTTATATGATAATATTATTCCGCCCGTTTTTCAAGCGGTTTTTTGAAAATTCATCGTATATTTACCATAAATTTTCATTTAAGACATCATCTGTGACTGAACGCGACCTCTCCGGTTATATCGAAGATCACGCTCGCCTTTTCGGGATCCGTCACGTCGATTCTCGCCTTGCCGCGGCCTTTCAGCGCGTCGTGCGCGAGCACCTGCGAAAGAGTCGAGAGCTTTGTCGCGAGTTCCTCATATCCCGCGAGCTGCACGAGATACTGACCCTCACAGATCATCTCAAGGTCAAACTTGTCCCGGAGATCAAAGCCGTTTGTGACCTCCCTGACACTGCTCGCCTCAAGCGCGTCAAGACAGGCCGTGACGTATCTTGTGTCAGACTCGTTCTCAAACACGAGAACGCTTCCGACAAGCGCGCGGTTGACGCCCGGAAGCTCAAGCCGCAGAAGTCCCTTGTCCTTTGCCTCTGTCTCGTCAAAGACCCTGTCGAGCACCCGGAGCGAATCGGACAGCAGGAAATACTCGCCGTAGAATTCGCAGTAATAGACCGGCTCGTCCTCGGTGACGGTGAAGATCAGCGTCTGCGGAAGCTTCCGCGTGACCCGGACGTCCTTTACGAACGAGAGCTTTGACGCTATCGCCGACACATCCTGATTTCTCACCGAGTAGAGACTGTCGCCCTCCGAGGCTCCGGCGAGCGAGAGAAGCTCCTCTGCCGTGTAGCGGTCGGTTCCGACGACCCCGACATTTTTTATTACGAAGACCTTTGTCAGACAAACGGCGGCGAAGACCGCGATGATGACGAAGAATATAATGACCTGCGCGAGCTTTGAGAAGCTGTTTCTTACAAGATTATGACGCCTGAAACGCCGGAGTGACTCGCGGCTTTTCAGTTCATGAAGCTCGCCCGGGTCGACGTCGGAAAAACGCTCATCCGCGCGGTCGTTTTCATAGCTGTTCATTTTTCCTCCATCACGAATATTCCCGCCCATACTATATTATAACATATGTTTATTCAGAATGTCAAGACAATTCACGTTTATTTATACATTTTTTTATTTTCCGGACTTTTTTGACGTCTGAAGCTTCATGAGATCGAGATAAATATCGCGGTTGGCGTCGGGGAGAGCGAACCTCTTTATGCTTTCGCTCATCGACCTTCGTTTCGCGGGATCCGAGAGGAGATCCCCGAGCGCGGCGGTCAAGACGCCGTCCTTCAGCTCCTTTTCCTCAAAGAGGAGCGCGGCTCCGGCGTCGGCGAGAACCTTGGCGTTCTTGTACTGATGATTGTCGGTGACGTGCGGCGATGGGATCAGAAGCGCGCATTTTCCGAGTACCGCCAGCTCGGAGAGCGTCATCGCGCCCGCGCGGCAGACGACGACATCGGCCGCCGTCATTTCAAGCGGCATATCGTAGATATATTCGAGAAGCTTGATATTCTCACACTTTTCAAGGCCATATTCCCGGAACTTCGCGGTCGCGGCCTCGTATTCGATCGATCCGGTCGCGTGGACATGAAGCACCTCGGGATGCTTTGAGGTGTAGTCGCGCATGAAGTCGAGCATCTCGTCGTTGACCTTTTCGGCTCCCATGCTTCCGCCGTAGGAGAGGAGGAAGGTCTTGTATTTTCCGGTGATTCCGAGCTTTTCGCGCGCCTTTTCGTAGTCGGCTACGGCGAATTCGGGCTTTATCGGGTTTCCGACCTTTAAGATCTTATCCGAGTATTCCTCGCCGAGAGCCTTCGCGGTCGCGTCGAAGTTGACGTAGATCCGGTCGACGTACTTCGCGAGCATTCTCACGGCGACGCCGGGGATCGCGTTCGATTCGTGAACCGCGGTCGGGATTCCCATCGCCGACGCGGCTTTAAGAAGCGGCCAGCTGACATAGCCTCCGGTTCCGATGACGAGATCGGGTTTATACTCGCGGACAAGCTTCTTCGCCTTTATCGGCGACGTGAAGGCGAGCCACGCGGACTTTATGTTATAGGGCGTGAGCTTTCTCTTGAAGCCCTGAACCTCGACGTGATAGAGCTTATAACCCTCCTTCGGGACGAGCTTGTTTTCGATGCCGTGCGAAGTGCCAACGAAGGCGATCTCGGCTGTCGGCTGATTTTCACGGATATTTCCGGCGATAGCGAGAGCGGGATTGACGTGTCCGCCCGTTCCGCCGCCTGTGACGAGAACTCTCAATGACTTATCTCCTTTGAAACTGCTATTTTATCTGTTTTGAGTACCTTGATATTGACAAAACGACTCCCATCTCGGCCATCAGGATGCAAAGCGACGTTCCGCCGTACGAGAAGAAGGGGAGCGAGATTCCGGTGTTCGGAATCGAGCCCGTGACGACCGCGATATTCAGAATCGCCTGAACCGCGACCTTGCCGATTATTCCCGCGACAAGAAGCGACGAGAAGGTGTCAGGCGCGCGCATCGCGATTACTATCCCGCGGTAGATGAAGAGCATGAAGAGCGCGATGACCGCGATCGCGCCGATGAACCCAAGCTCCTCGCAGACGATCGTGAAGATGAAGTCGTTCTGCGGCTCCGAGACGTACATATGCTTCTGCCGACTCTCTCCGATGCCGACTCCGAAGAATCCGCCCGAGCCGATCGCGTAGAGTCCCTGAAGCGTCTGCCAGCCGCCGTCCTGCGGGTGGTTTTCGGGGTGAAGCCAGAGATCAAAGCGGCGTTTCGTGTAGTCGGTCATGAGTCCGAAAATGAGAAGCGCGACCGAACCCGCGCCGAAGAGTCCGAAGAGAACCCGCTTCATCGCGCCTCCGGCGAAGATGATTATAGTTCCGATGATGAACATTATTATCGTTCCCGAAAGATGCTTTTCAAGGACGATGAGGAAGCAGGTGACGCCGACGATCAGGTATGGGAAGAAGAGTCCGAACGCGTTCGAACGCCAGAAGTTCGTGTAGTCGCGCACGCGCTTCTGATATCGATCGAAGTACCACGCGAGCATTATCGCCAGTCCGAACTTCATCGCCTCGGACGGCTGAAAGTCGATTCCGATATTGAGCCAGCGTCTCGCGCCCTTCTTGTAGACTCCGATTCCGGGAATCGGGACAAGGCAGAGCATGAAGAAGCAGGCGAGATAAATGAGCGGCGCGAACCGCTTATAAAGATCGGGCGGCACGCGCGACGCTATGAACATAAGGACGAGTCCGACCGCGATGAAGACGGCCTGACGCGTGATTATATAGTAGCTGTCGCCGTATCTCGTCTTCGCGTAGGCGTAGGACGCCGAATAGACCATGACGCTTCCGAAGGCCAGAAGGACGAGGACGAGGATCAGGAAGACGTAGTCGTATCCCTCGACCATTCGCGGGACGACCTCGCTTTCGCGTCTCTCAGCGGTTGTGAGCCGGAAGACGCTCTTCCAGTAGCCGACAAGTCCCTTTCCGCTCTTGGGGATCTCGGCGACACCGACCTCGCCGCGGCCTGCGACGGCGGTGGTTTTCGCGCGTCCGGAGCGTGGACTTGACGGGAGATCCGCACCCTGCCGCGCCGGATGACCTGCCTGCCGCGCCGACGCGCCGGACTGACGGGCTGCGCTTCCGTTTTGAGTTACGTTCGACTGACGAGACGCGCTTCCATTCTGAGCCGCGTTCGACTGACGAGACACGCTTCCGCTCTGAGCCACATTGGACTGACGAGCTGCGTTTCCGGTCTGAGTTACGTTCGGCTGACGGTTCGCGTTTCCGGCCGGGCGGCTTGCGGCCTGTCCGCTTTGGGTCTGCCCCGACCCGCGGTTATTCTGACTGTTCGGTTCTCCGGGACGTCCCGAAGCGGTGTATCTGTATTCTCCGCGACCGTTCTGCAAAGCCGCTCACCTCCGTTTGTGTATTGTTCGTGTCCGTGCTTATCAGAGTCCGAAATAGGCCAACACCCCGGCGATCACCGTGACGAGCGAGAAGACTCCGACAATCTTAAGCTCCGACCATCCGCCCTTCTCGAAATGGTGGTGGATCGGAGTCATTCTGAAAATCCGCTTTCCGTGCGTCAGCTTGAAATAGGTAACCTGAATTATGACCGATCCGGCCTCGCAGATGTAGATTATTCCGACGATGACGATGATCAGCGGGTTTCCGAGCGTGAAGGCCATTCCGACCGCGAGTCCGCCGAGAAAAAGCGATCCCGTGTCACCCATGAAAACCTTCGCCGGGTAGAAATTGTAGACGAGGAATCCGAGGCAGGCTCCCATCGTGATTCCCGAGAGAATCGCCTCGGGGAGAAGCCCCTTCGTGAACGCCGCGACCGCGAAGAAGGCTCCGACGGCCAGCGTCACCGAGCTTGCCAGTCCGTCGACTCCGTCGGTGAGATTCACGGCGTTGATGATTCCGGTTATGAGGAGTATCGAGATGATGTAGTAGAAGATCCCGAGTTCGAGCGTCACGCCGACGTAGGGGATGTAAAGCCCGGTCGAGAGATTTCCGGTCAGCTTAAGAGCCGCGAGGAAAGCCCCGGCGCAGATGAGCTGCAAGAGATATTTCTGCGAGGCGGTGAGTCCCTCGTTGCGGTGATTCCTGAACTTAGTCAGGTCGTCGACAACGCCGATCGCGCCGTTCGCCACGGCCATAAGCATGACGATGACGATCTTCTCGATTCCCTCGGTGTTTCCGGTGAGATACGCGATTACGACAAGCGGTATAAAGGTGACGACCGAGCCGATTATGAAGCTGATGCCGCCCATCGTCGGCGTGCCTTCCTTGCTCCTGTGCCAGCGCGGACCGATGTCAAGGATGTGCTGTCCGAGCTTCATGCTCTTGAGCTTCGGAATGAGAATCCGCGCCGAAACGGCAGTTATCACGAAAGTGAGGATGAGCGCGGTCAGAAAATAAACTATCATTGCTCTGCGTTCTCCGGTTTCAGACAGATCTCTCTGTGTCGAGGAGCTTTTTGAGTTCGAGTATGACTCTCTCAAGCTTCACCGCGCGGCTCGCCTTGAAGAGGATCGCGTCGCCGCGCTTTGCGTAATCACAGACAATCTTCGCCACGGCGGCGGGCGATTCGATATTCGTATTGATGCTGATATTATCGGGCTTGAAAGCGTGGTTTATCGCGCCAAGGGCGATATTCTCGGCCTCGCGTCCGAAAGTGACGAGATAGTCGATATGCCTTGAGGCGACGAGCGTTCCGATCTCCATGTGGAGCTGCTTTGAGTATTCGCCAAGCTCGCGCATATCCCCGAGAACGGCGATCGAGCGGCAGCGGTTCTTGTCCGCCAGCTTCGCGAGAACCTCGATAGCGGCCTTCATCGACTCGGGTCCCGCGTTGTAGCAGTCCTCGATGAAGGTGATTCCGCAGTATTCGTAGATATTCTGCCGCATTCCGGTGTTGCGGAAGGACATCAGTCCGCGCTTGATCTCGTCGTCGCTCATGCCGAGAAGGATTCCGACCGCGAAGGCGTAGGTCGCGTCGTAGACGTTATGGCGTCCGATCGTCGGGATGCGGATATTCGTCACGACCCGCTTTCCGGCGACAAGATCGAACTCGGTGCTGTCCTCGTACTCGCGGATATTCAGCGCGCGGTAATCGGCCTGCGGATTCTGGAGCGAAACGAAGATGAGATTCTGCGCGAGCTTTCCCTTCTGCGCGAAGAGCATCGGCTCGTCGGCGTTGAGGATGAGATATCCGTCGGCGGGCATTCCCTCGATGATCTCGAGCTTCGCCTTGCAGATATTCTCGCGCGAGCCGAGGTTTTCGATATGCGAGTTTCCGATGTTCGTGATCACGGCGATGTCGGGCGTCGCGATCCTTGTCATGCGGCTTATCTCCCCGGCGTAGCTCATTCCCATCTCAAGGACGCAGACCTGCGCCGTCTCGGGCATACTGAGAATCGAGAGCGGCATTCCGATCTCATTGTTGAAGTTCCCCTCGGTCTTATGCGCGAGGTAGCGCGCGCTTGCGACGGCGTAGATGAATTCCTTCGTCGTCGTCTTTCCGACGCTTCCGGTGACGGCAATCGTGCGCGGCTTCACGCGCGATTTATACGCCTTGGCGACCTTTCCCAGAGCGTCCAGAGTGTTCTCCACGACGAGAACCCGCGCGGACTCCTCTTCGCTTAACCCCTCGGGAATACGCTCGGCTATGACCGCCGACGCGCCTCTGGCGATAGCCTGCGGGATAAAGTCGTGTCCGTCAAAGCGTTCGCCCTTTATCGCGATGAAAAGCGAACCCGACTCGGTCTCGCGCGAATCGGTGGTGATGCTCGTGATTCCCGCGCGGCTCTTCGCGGGAAGGCCTAACAGTGCTGCGAGTTCACCCGCGGTCATGATCTCTTTCCTAAACTTTATGCTCATTTTTTGAATACCATAGCTCCGCCGCGGCGAAAGCTTCCTTTCTGATGCTCCGCGATCCGCAGGAGGGATCGCAATGTCAAAAAAAATATAAAATTTATAATCTCCGCCGTGCCGGGATTTCCCGGCGCGGCGTTTGTTTTCAGTGTTAAACGAATCAGAGCTTCGCGAGCGTGTCGGAGACGATCCTCCGCTCGGAAAAGGGATGCTTTCCCTCCGAGTCGATCTCATAGTCCTCGTGACCCTTTCCGGCGAGGAGAACTATATCGCCGCGCTTCGCCTCGCCGAGCGCGTAGGCGATCGCCGCCGCGCGTTTTTCGACGACCCGGCATTTCTGACGGTCGGTGATCTCTCTGATTATGTCGAAGATTATCGCGCGGGGATTTTCGCTCCGGCTGTTGTCGCTCGTTATCACGGCGAGGTCGGCGAGCTCCGACGCGATTTTGCCCATCACGGGGCGTTTTGTCCTGTCGCGGTCTCCGCCGCAGCCGAAGACGACTATGAGCCGTCCGCCGGGAGAAACGCGTCTTCTCAGTGTCACAAGCGTGTTTTTTAGCGCGTCGGGCGTGTGCGCGAAGTCGAGGCAGATCTCAAATCCGAGTCTTTCCGGGACGTCAAGGAATTCCATCCGCCCGGGAATCCGCGGGCAGTCCGCAAGAGCCTTCCGGATCACTTCGGGCGCGATTCCGAAGAGTCTCGCCGCCGAAACCGCGGCGAGCGTGTTGTATACAGTGAATTCCCCGTCAAGCGGGCAGGTGACGCCGAAGCGTCTCTCGCCGAGCTTTTCCCGCTCGGCGAGGATATATCCGACTCCGTGGAGCTTTGTCGCGCAGTACGCGTTTTCGGCTCTGAAATCGGCTTCGTTCTTTACCGAATATGTGGCGGTCGGGATATCGGCGATTCCGGGGATTTTCGCCATCCAGCCGTCGTCGGCGTTCACTAAAGCCGCCTTTGAAAGCGTGAGGAGCTTAAGCTTCGCCGCGAAATAGCTCTCCATGTCGCCGTGGTAGTCGAGATGCTCGGGGGTCAGGTTCGTGAAGACCGAAAGCTCGAAGCGTATCGGGTCTAGCCGATCCTGTGAAAGCGCGTGCGACGAGGCCTCGAGGAAGACTATCTCAACGCCGTCGTCAGCCATTTTCCGAAGCTCGGGATAGAGCTTTTCGGGCGGCGGGGTCGTCATCGAGTTGACGCCGCTCTCGCCGATTATGTCGGCGCGGTCGCCCGAAAGGCATTTCACCGTGCCGACAAGCCCGGTGACGTATCCGGCCTTCCTGAAGATCTCGCGGAGAAAGTAAGTCGTCGAGGTCTTGCCGTTCGTCCCCGTGACGGCGGCGAAGATCATCCGGTCGGACGGACGCCCGCAGAGTGTGTTCCACATATGTGAGAGTGCCTTCCGGGTGCTTTCGACTATGATGCAGGGTATCGCGGGGTTCGCGCTGAGGTAGGGCGTCACGCGCTCGGCGATGATCATCGAGGCTCCGCGCTCATACGCAACGCAGATGAAATCGTGTCCGTCGCGCGACGCACCCTTAACGCAGACGAATATGTCCCCCGGCGTCACCTCAAAAGAGTTCGTGCGGATCTGTCCGGCCTCGCGGTCGGAGAAGAGGTTCGTGTCCTTTATAACGACATCCGAAAGTATCTCGCTCAGTCTTGCCATAATTTCCCTCGCATTCGCAAATATTCTTTGTAAGATATTTACGCGCGCCGGGAGAGATTTATTACATCAGTCAGTGCCGTCCATGTGACGGAATTCGACCGTTATGATCGTTCCGCGCGGAACCATTGTCCCGGCCTCGGGCGACTGAGCCACGACGACCGCTCCGGTGCTTTCGGCGTAGTTCGTCGCGCCCTCGATCTTGATGTTGAGACTGGAGTTTATGATCGTCCGGTTCGCGGCGAGAGCAGTCACGCCCATCAGATCCGGAACCTCGATCTCATCCTCTGGATATCTGTCTCCGGTGTAGAGATACACGACGCCGCTCTCGGTCAGAAGGCGGCTTCCGCCGACGGGAGACTGAGCCACAACCTTGTTGCCCTTTCCGACCTTCTTGAAGGTCAGCTTGCGGTTGGCCAGATACAGGCAGGCGTCGTCGTAGTCGAGTCCGACGAGATTCGTGATTCCGACGTCGACGCTAGCAAGCTCGGCCTCAGTATAGACCGGCTCGATTCCGAGATACGGCAGAGCCGACTCAAGGAATTTCGCGATATACGGAGCCGCCACGACGCTTCCGTACGAGTTTCCGCTCGTCGGCTCGTCGACCATGATAAGCACGGCGATCTGCGGATCGTCGGCCGGGGCGTAGGCCATAGTCGAGCCGATGCGGTAGGGACGCGTTCCGCTGTCTGGGATGATGTTCCCTTCCTCGTCGTACTCATAGACCCATTTGTCCTGCTTCTGCGAGGTTCCGGTCTTTCCGGCGATGCTGTAGCCCTTGACGTAGGTATTCTTCGCGCCGCCGTCGGTGGCGACGCCCTCGGCGAGAATCGATGAGACCGTCTTGCAGGTCTCCTCGCTCAGCACCTGAAGCTTCTTTTCGGATTCGTAGCTGTAGATGACGTTTCCGTCGTCGTCGACCATCTCCTTAAGGACGTGCGGCGTGACGAGATATCCGCCGTTCGCGACCGAACAGATCGCGGTCAGCTGCTGGAGCGGAGTGCATTTGAAGGTCTGGCCGAACGAGTAGACGGCAAGCTCGGTCGCGTGCATCGCGCTCTCCTCGGCGTAGATTCCGTAAGCCTCGGCGGGAAGGTCGACTCCGGTGCGTCCGGTGTAGCCGAAGGCCTTGAAATACTTGTAGAATGTGCTCCGGCCGATCCTTTCGATGAGCTGCATCATCGTCGGGTTGCAGGACTGCTGGAGTCCGCGCGCGAAGGTGACATCGCCGTGTCCGGTGAGTCTGTGGCAGGAAATCGCATTGGCGAAGCCCTCGCCCTTGTAGGATCCCGAACAGAAGAAATGATCCTCGGGCTTTACGACGTTCTCCTCAAGTCCTATCGACGCCGTGATGACCTTGAAGGTCGAGCCCGGCTCGTAGGTCTCGCTGACGACCTTGTTGTTCCACATCTTATAGATGAGCGACGATTTGAGCTTCAGATAATCCTCCGAGTCCTTCTCGTACTCAGACGAGTCAAGCTCGGTGAGGAACTCCTCGGCAAGCTCATACGGGCTGTTGCAGTCAAAGTTCGGATAGACCGCCATCGCGAGTATCGCGCCGGTGTTCGGATCCATCGCGAGTCCGCAGACGCGCTCTGACGGCTGTGCCGACTCATACGCGGCCTTCAGCTGATTCTCGAGCTCGTACTGGAGTCTTAAATCGATCGTTATGACGAGATTCGCGCCGTTTTCCGCGCCGACATAGCTCTCGTACTTGAAGGGCATATCCTTTCCGAGCGCGTCGCGGGCGGTTATGTAGCGTCCCGAAACACCGCGCAGATAGTCATTGTATGTCGACTCGACGCCGTAGACTCCGTCGCCGTCCGAGTTCGTGAACCCGAGGACATGGCAGGCGAGGTCGCCGTAGCAGTAATAACGCTTTGAGTCGGCCGAGAGACAGAGCATACCCGTGAGTTCGTTCTCGCTTATGAACTCGCGTAAAATCGCCGCGGTGTCGGGGTCGACGTTCTTCATTATCGTCTCGTCGCGGCGGGTGATCTTCTTCGCCTTCTCGATGACCGTGTCATAGTCGACGCCGAGGACCTCGGCGCACTTCTTCGCGATCAGCACCGCGTTCTCGTTCTGCGGGGTCGTCGACGCCATGACGGCGAGCCGCATATCGAGTTCGTCGTCGGGGATCTCGTCAAACACGTCGTCGCCGCCCGCGATGTCGTAGGGCGATATGAAGACGCGATAGACCGTCGTGTTCGTGACGAGGAGGTTTCCGTTCGTGTCGTAGATCTTTCCGCGCTCGGGAGTCGTGCTCGACTCGCGCGTGAGCTGACTCATCACGATCTTCTGATACTTATCGTAGTCAACGACCTGAAGAGTGAAAAGCCTCAGCAGCAGAAGGACAAAGCAGACAATGACAACGCTTATCAGAGCGATAAGCCGCGTGTTCGTACGGTTCTTTCCTTTCGGAGCCGCCATTTACTCCTGTACCTTCCTTTCAAAAAAGTTCGTGTCCTCACCTTCCGGAGAGGATTTCCTTTATCCCATCGAGATCGGGGACGAAATATATCCCCGAAAGCCTTTCGGGCGTCGAGAGTCCCTTCCCCACCATCAACGAGAGAAGCCCGCGAAGATGATCATAGAAGCCGTCGAGGTTGTAGATTATACAGGGCGAGTCGAGATGCCCGAGCGCGACCTTTGACATGATCTCGGAGATCTCCTCAAGCGTCCCGGTTCCGCCAGGGAACGCGATGAAGGCGTCGCCAAGCTCAATCATCTTCGCCTTGCGCTCCGACATATCCTTTGTGACTATAAGCTCCGTCAGGCGGTCATAGACGAATCCGGCGTCGACGAAGAACTCCGGCTCGACTCCGAAAGCCTTTCCGCCCGCGTCAAGCACGCTCTCGGCGATCTCACCCATGAGACCGTTCTTCGAGCCGCCGTAGACAAGCGAGTTTCCGCTCTCGCCGATCCACTGTCCGAGCTCACGGACGGCGTCTTTCAGCTTCGTGTCGTTTCCTCCGTTCGCGCCGAGGTATACGGTTATATTCATAAAATTTCCTTTCGCGCGGACACGTCCTCCCGCCGGAAAAAATTCCGCGAAAGACCCGCGTTACCACTTATATTCGTCTAGCGGCCGAAGAATGACAGGATCCGCCCGCCTATCGCACTGAAAACGCCCGAGATCTTGTCAAGGACGCTGGTTTTCTCGGCGGCCTTTTCCTCGATAAGCTCAATTTTGTCGGCGTTGTAGGTGCGCAGATAGTAGCGTTCGACCTGATCCTGCTTTACCATTCCGTACTCGTTCTTCGCGAGGTTTTCGACGGTGCGCAGATCGTCACGGATCTCAAGCTCCATCCGGAGCTTGTTCTCCTCCGAGACAAGCGAGTCGTATGTACGCTGCAAGGCCGAATTCTCGGTCGTGATCTCGCTTATCCGCACAGAAGTCGTGACTATCGCGAAGATCAGCACCGTGAAGGCCAGCGCGGTCATGATGATCGCCGCCGGGAAGGAATACCTCGCCTTGACCTCGACGGTGTTGAGCCTTCTGAGTTCGGAGAAGAGCTTTGCCTGAGCGCGTCTCGCCTTTCTGGCGGCGGCTTTCGCGGCCGTGGCGGCGCGCTTCTGGGTCTCCTCGGCAAGGCGTCTCGCCTCCTCCTGACGCTTTTCTACGGCGCGGCGGTGACGCTCGGCGTCGCGTGCTTTTCTTACCTGTTCGGCGGCGTACTGATTCCGGGCGGCCGTCATGCTCATCACGTTCGCATTCTGTCCGCGCAGATTTCCGCTCTGACTTCTGTACTGATTCTGATTCTGATTCCGGCTCTGACGCTGAGCCTGACTGCGGCTCTGATTCTGATATCCCGCGCGGCCTTGCGGGCGGTTATGATTTGACGCGTTCCGGTTGTCGTGCGGATATTCGCGGTACGCGCCGTTTCCGGGATTCTGATTCTGATTTCTGCCTGCGGTATCGGTCATAAGCTCTCCTTTCAGAGTTTTTCTATGATCCTTAGCTTCGCGCTTCTGGAGCGGGGATTCTCGTCAAGCTCGCGCTCTGACGGTAAGATCGGCTTGTGCGTGATCACCTTTGCCGTCGGCTTGTGTCCGCAGACGCAGACCGGGAAGTCGGGCGGACAGGTGCAGCCCTTGGCGTATCCGGCGAAGCTCTGCTTGACGATCCGGTCTTCGAGCGAATGGAAGGTGATGACCGAGAGCCGTCCGCCCGGCTTCAGCGAATCGACGAGCGCGTCGAGCGTCGGCTTTATCACCGAAAGCTCGGAGTTGACTTCGATGCGGATCGCCTGAAAGGTGCGTTTTGCGGGATGCGGACCGTCCTCTCGTGCCTTGGCTGGAATGGCCGAGCGGATGATATCGACAAGCTCAAAGGTAGTCTCGATCGGCTTTGTCTCCCTCGCGGCGCAGATTTTTGCCGCGATGCGCCCGGCGAAGCGTTCCTCGCTGTAATCGAAGATTATCCTTTTAAGCTCGGACTCCGGGTAGGTGTTGACGACCTCGCGCGCGGTGATTCCGTGCTCGGGATCCATGCGCATATCGAGCGGCGCGTCGTGCATATAGGAAAATCCTCTTTCGGGCGTGTCGAGCTGATACGACGAGACGCCGAGATCAATGACCGCGCCGTCGATTCCGTCGATTCCGAGTCCCTCGAGTGCCGCGCCGATATTCGAGAAGTTGTCGTGGACAAAGGTGACCTTATCAAGATAATCGGCGAGTCTGACCTTTGACGCGGCGATGGCCTCGGCGTCCTGATCGACCGCTATGAGACAGCCGTTTTCAAGATGCTTAAGTATTTCAAGCGAATGTCCGCCGCCGCCGAGCGTGCAGTCGACATATATTCCATCGGGCTTTATCATAAGCCCGTCGATCGACTCGTGGAGCAGCACCGAATAGTGCGAGAACTCCGGAGTTATGTTTTCGTCCATAAAAATTCCGTTCCGGTTTTTGATGATAGTATATCAAATATTATAACGCAGATCGCGCGTTTTTTCAAGAGTTTTTCTGAGAATTTTTTTACGGATATGCAAATTTTTTCTCCGCCTTTATGCGGTCTTATGGCATTAAAGCACAAAATCGGAGAGAAAGGCGGAGAATTCGCGGAAAGTATTTGATTTTTATGAATGATTTGTATATTCCGCGACCAGCTTCTCAACGTTCGGCGGGAGGTATTTTCCGTACGGCTTGTGGTACTTTATAAGCTCCGAAACCATCGTCGAGCTGACCTGCATATACTCGGCGCGGGTCGGGAGGATTATCGTGTCAAGCTCGGGAGAAAGCGAGCGGTTTATAAGCGAGAGCTGAAGCTCATAGTCAAAGTCGACCGAGCCGCGCGCGCCCTTGACAAGCGCGGTGATTCTGTTCTCCTCGGCGTAGTCGGCTAAAAGCCCCTCGCAGAGTCCGACCTTTATCCGCTCGTTTCCCGCGAAGGCCGCCTTCAGCATCATAAGCCGCTCCTCGGGCGAAAATCTCCCGCGCTTTGAGGAGTTGATGAAGGCCACGACATAAACCTCGTCGAAGATCCGCGCGGCGCGCAGAGCCAGATCGTAGTGTCCGATCGTCGGCGGGTCAAAGCTTCCGGGGATGAGTCCCCTTGTCACGCGGCCGCTCATTTTACCGTGAGGACGACGATGTGAACGCGTCCGTAGCGGTTCGACTTCTCGATATTGAATTTCGCGGCGAGTTCGTCGTTTCCGCCGAAGATATCCTCGGTCTCGTCCTCTACGATCAGCCACGCGCCGTCGTTCAGCATCGCGCCGTCCGAGAGGAGTTCAAGCGACTCGATGACAAGCCCGCTTCCGTACGGTGGGTCGATGAAGACGAAATCGAACTTGCAGCGTCCCTTCGAACGCTTCAGATAGTCGATCGAGTCGGCGCAGAAGACACTCGCCCTGTCCGAGAGATGCGTCTTGTCGGCGTTCTTCTTTATGATCTCGACCGCCTCGGCCGATTTATCGATGAAATGCGCCTTTTCGG
This sequence comes from uncultured Eubacteriales bacterium, assembly GCA_934503195.1. Classification (GTDB taxonomy): domain Bacteria; phylum Bacillota; class Clostridia; order Oscillospirales; family CAG-272; genus Flemingiibacterium. The sequence continues at coordinate 21,342 of CAKSVM010000015.1, read as the reverse complement.
CTCCGCGGCTGAGTGCCTCCAGTCCCATCTGACCGCTCCCGGCGAAGAGATCGAGTATAGTCGAGTCCATGAGGTCGAACTGGATCATGCTGAACACCGCCTCCTTAACTCTCTCGGCGGTCGGGCGGGTAGCCTCGCCGTCAAGCGTCGCGAGTCTTGTCCCGCGCGCGGTTCCTGTTATGATTCTCATTTTTTTCTGTCGCTTCCGTTTTTCGCGGAAGCTTCCTTTCCTCTGTTATTTATCGTTTTCGTAAGCCTTTATGATCGCGTCGGCGTTCGCGGCCGAGATTCCGGGGACGTTCATAAGCGAGTCGCGGTCGGCCTTCTTTATCGCGGCAAGGCTTCTGAAATGCGAGAGAAGCGCCTTGGCCTTGACCGGTCCGATGCCCTCGATATCCTCGAGCGTCGAATGGCGCATCGCCTTTGACTTCGCGTTCTGCATCCGCGTTATCGTGTAGCGGTGAACCTCGTCCTGCAATTTGTAGATGAACTGGAAGACGGCTTGCTCCTTCGCGATATTGACCTCGTTCTCGTCGTCGGTCAGCGCGCGGGTCTTGTGGAAATCGTCCTTGACCATGCCGAAGACCGGGATTTCGCATCCGAGCTCGGCCATCAGCTCACGGATAACCGATACGTGTCCGCGTCCGCCGTCAAGGAGAATCAGATCGGGAGCCGCGCCGAACGACTCGTCGGTCAGGTGCGACAGTCTTCTCGACAGAGCCTCGCGCATCGCGCCGTAGTCGTCGATCCCGTCGGTCGTTTTGATTTTGAACGTGCGGTAATCGGATTTCTTGAAATGCCCGTTCTCGGCGACGACCATTCCGGCCGTGATGTTGTCCTTTCCGAAGTTTGAGATATCGTAGGCCTCGATCCGGTCGGGGACGACCTCAAGATGAAGAAGCTCCGCGAGCTTGACTAAAATCTTATTGTCCTTCTCGGTCTGCGCCTTGTAGAGGAGTGCCTTCTGCTTGGCGTTGTCGCGCACCATGTCGCAGAGGTGCTTCTTGTCGCCGCGCTCGGGGGTTTTTATTTCCGGCTTCGCGTCGCATTTGGACGCGAGCCGTTCGGTCAGCATTTCGATATCCTCGTCCGGGAGGTCGAAGTCGAGCATTATCTCGCGCGGGACGTATTCGCGCACCGTGTAAAGCTCGGAGAGGAATCCGACAAGTGCCTCCTCGTCGACGATCTGGTCGGCGTTGAAGGTGAAGGACTCGGTGTCGGTGATTCCACCGCCGCGGATATAGAATACCGATATGCACGAGCAGATATCGTCCGAATAGAGCGCGATGACGTCGGCATCCATGTCGGGCGGGCCGACGACCTTCTGCTTCTGCCAGAGCTTTGAGAGCGACTCGATCCGGTCGCGGTACTTAGCGGCGGCCTCGAACATCAGATTGTCCGACGCGTATTCCATCCGCTCGCGTAGTGAGTTCTCGCATTCCCTGAACGAGCCGCGGAGGAAGGGCACGACCTCCTTGAAGATCGCCTTGTACTCCGAGGAGCTTATCTCGCCGGTGCAGGGTCCGCAGCAGATGCCGATATGCTTATTGAGACAGGGACGCGCCTTTCCGATATCGCGCGGAAACTCGCGGTTGCAGGACGCGATCCCGAAGGTCTTCTGTACCGTTCCGAGGATCGAATATACGGCGGCGGTACTCGAATAGGGGCCGAAATATTTCGCGCCGTCGGCAAGCCTTTTTCTGGTGACGCTGAGCTTCGGATATTCCTCGTTCAGCGTGAGCTTGATATACGGATAGGTCTTCGAGTCCTTCAGCTTTATATTGTACTTCGGCGTGTACTGCTTTATGAGGCCGTTTTCGAGCGAGAGAGCCTCGATCTCGGTGTCGGTGAGGATATAGTCGAAGCTCCGGACGTTTGACACCATCCGCTTCGTCTTCTCGTTGTGGCGCGCCGACTCGTGGAAATACTGCGACACGCGGTTCTTGAGCGCGCGCGACTTTCCGACATAGATGACCTTGTCGTTCTTGTCGCACATTATATAGACTCCCGGCCGGAGCGGAAGCTTGTTGGCCTTTTCGAGGAGTCCGGCTCTCCGCTCGTCAAAGCTCGGATTTTCGGGCATTTTTATGACCATGGCTTTTGCGTAGCAAAAGTTTCCTTTCTTGCTTTTTGTGGCACGGTTGGCGCAGCCAAATCGCGGCTTAAAAACCGCGATAGGGACACAAAATGCTGATTGAAAGCGTCAGCTTTCAATCTTTCACCGCCTTTACAGAATTTTCCGCGTGAAATCAAAAGGCGGATCCCGGAACCCCGCGACCCGCCGATTCTGAAAATTATGACAACGTCTTTTCGCGTCGTCCCGTGTCTTATTCGCCGAATCCGGTGTCGACAAGCTCGGAAAGTCCGTCAAGAGCTTCCTTCTCATCGTTTCCGTCGGCGATAAGCGTGATCGTCATGCCCTTGGTGATTCCGAGGGAAAGCACGCCGAGAAGGCTCTTGGCGTTGACTCTGCGGTCTTCCTTTTCAACCCAGATCGAACTCTGATAGGTGTTTGCCTTCTGGATAAAGAATGTAGCGGGTCTTGCGTGAAGTCCCACATTGTTCTGAATGGTAACGTTGCGTGAGGTCATTTAATAATCGCTCCTGTTCATAATAATTTAATAACGCCGTCCGTTTTCGTGTGATTTCCGCGTCGCGGACGGGAACTTGCCTGACCGATAAATATACTGATTATAGTATAACAGATTTTTCGGATAAAATCAATAGCCTTTTTGCATAGATTTTAGCCCGTCTGAAACTTTTTATCTGAATATTTTTGAAAATCGGCGTCATTCAGGACGCTTTGGCGACCCTTTCGATGGCCGTTATCGTCACAAAGACCTCAATATCCGAGCTCTGGAGTTTCACTCCCGAGCCGGGCGCGATGAAATTCACACCGCCGAGCAGAAAGCCCTCGTCGGTGAAGGTTCCGGTTCCGAGAACCGTTCCGCGGACGTCGATGCGGTTATTCGACGCGTGGGTCTTTATGAGAACGCCGTTCTCGTTGGCGATGAAGGCCTCGGCCGGCATGAACTGGCGCGACTCGAGCTTTCCGAAATCGCAGTCGAGGCTGTCCGCCCTGAAGCTGTCGCCGATCCTGAAATAATCGGCCGACGACTCCTGAATGTCCTGAACGAGGAAGGAGATTTTCGCCTCCTCAAGGTTCGACTGATTCGTCACGCGCTCGACGACTCCCATCCTGAGAGCGATCCCGACGATCGCACCGACGACGACGATCATTATGAGAAAATCAATTATATTGAGCCTGAGCTTCTTTCCGCTCTTCGTGTTCTCAGCCATTTATCTGACCTCCGTTTTCTTGAACTTCGTGCAGTATCCGGTGCCGACGTAATCGGGCGTTCTGACGTAGATCGACGTTCCGACCGAAAGGCGGTAGCCGCTGTCGACGATGTACATTCCCTCGGAATCGAGCCTGGCGGTCGTCTTCACGGTGAGCGAGACGTCTGAATGCTCGGGATAATCATAGTAAACAAGCTCGCCGTTTATGAGATCGGTTCCGGTGAACTTCGCGGGGGTGACGTTTACCGCTATGACCTCGCCGAGCTGATATTTCTTGGCCGAGTCGATGATCTTTGTTCCGACCGTGATGTTGTCGGCAAGCTCGTCGCGCACGGTGCGAAGCTCGATCACGTACTCTATGTCGAACGAACCCGCTTTCTGGCTCCTGACCTTTTTCGAAAAGACGAAGATCCCGGCGGCGATCACCGCGAGTATCAGGAGGATTATCAGCGCGTCGACCGCGTTGAATCTGTGTTTCTGTTTTGTAGTTGACATTTTTCCTCTCCTAAAAATCAAAGAATATTTTCCTCGGCGGTCGAGCGCATGACTCTGCGAACCGCCGCCGAAAGTCCGAGCATCAGCCAGAACATCAGGAAGACGCGGTAATTGTACCAGATATAGTCGGTCATTCCCTGTAAAAGCACCGCGAAGATTCCGCAGAAGATCCCGGCCCCGATAAGCTTCGTCTTGCGTTTTTCGGTCGCGTGGAGGGTGAGGCAGCTCTGCGCCCAGATGAAGAGAAGGGCTAAGAAGACGACGAGTCCGACGATTCCGAGTTCGACGGTTATCTGGAGATAGAGATTATGCGAATGCGGCGCGGTCTCGATTCCCGACAGCGCGTAGGCGGGGTAGACAAGCTTGAAGGAGTCGTTTCCGATTCCGATTCCGGTGACGAAATAATCCCTCAGCATCGAGATTACTCCGTCCCAGATATAGACGCGGTAGGAGGTCGACGAGTCGCCGAGGTTTCCGATGCTCGTGAAGCGTTCGATTATGCTCTGCGGCAGCACGAACGGCAGGAAGGGGACTCCGAGGAGGCAGAACAGCATCGCTGCCAGAGTCTTTTTCGAGTACATCAGCATGAAGATGATCATGCCGATCATGAATCCGAGCCACGCTCCGCGCGACCACGTGTAGATGAGGCATCCGCCCGAGAGCGCGAAGCAGAGGAGCGTCGCGGCCTTGATTTTAGGCGACTTCGCGACGATGAAGACCGCGAAGATCAGCGGGAGGAGCATGATGAGATATTCGGCGAGGACGTTGGGGTTCTCGAAGGTCGAGACGACGCGTCCCTTTATCGAGCTGAACATATCGGCGTCCTGCCATGTCGTCTCGGCGAGTCCGAAGAAGTTCTGGAAGATTCCGTAGAGCGAGACGATGACGCCCGAGATCACGGCCCCGGCGATGCAGCGGCTCAGCCATTCGCGCGAGCGGATGAGGTTCACGACAAGGAAGTAGCCGAGCATGAAGGCCACGTAGACAAGCATCGGCTTCAGGCTTCCCCTTGACAGCGCGACGATTCCGCCGAAGATCATAAGGATCATGAAAATCAGCACGACGCGGTCGAGAAGATCGAATCTCAACGATCGCTTCCCGCAGACGGCCTTCAGGAAAAAGCAGAGCGAGGTGTAGAGGATCGCGGCGACAAGTCCCATCGTAGGCGCGAAGGGGAGAAGCGTGATTATCGCGAGAACTCCGAACTCGGGGCTTATCAGAACGAGATATGCCGCGATCAGTCCGCCAAGCGCGATGAGGAGCATCACGGGGCTTATGAAATAGGAAGCCGCGCCGAAGATCAGTCCGGCGACGAAGGCGACGTTGAAGCGTCCCTCGCTCTCGCCGACGCTTTCGAGATTCTCGCGCCGCAGTCCGACGACGTGGAAGAGGAAGAAGGACGACGCCGAGCTTCCGAGAAGTGCCTCAGCGAGCGTGCATCGCGCCGAGATCAGTCCGACTGACGCTATGACCATCATGACGAGCGTGATCACGAGTCCGATGTCAAGCGTCCCCTCTCCGCGTCCGACGAAGAGAGCCTTGAAGATGTAGGCGAGCGCGGCGTAGAGCGCGAACGAGAAGAGGAAGAGTCCGTAGACCCTGACCTGACAAGCCAGAAGCCGCCTTGTCATATTTCTTATCCACGAGAGGATGAGGCTCTCCTCAAAGCTTTTCGCTATATACCTTTTAGCCGGGTGAAGGAATCTGCGGTCGGCGTCGAGTCCGGCCACAATCCCGAACGCCGCGCTTTCGGACGCCGCCGCGCATTCGCGGTCGTAGGCGGTGAAGATGCCGCCGAAGATTCCGCCCTCAAGGCGTTTGTAGATCGCCGAGGCGATATTCACGAGGAAGGTGATTATCACCGACGAGGCGAAGAGCTGTCTTATTGACGGCTTTCGTTTTTCTTTTGCCAAAATATTCATTACCTCCTTGAAAAAAGCAGAGCGGTTTACCGCGTCAGCGCATAAGATTCCGAATCGGTCAGTTTTTTGACAGACTCACGAATCCTTTGCGATCCATATTAAAATTATTATAGGCAGAAACAGGACATACGCGAGTACCAGCATTCAGAAACCTCCCGATATTCATCGGTGCTTTCAGGCACCGGGTGTTTATTGAGCAAGACAGCAAAACCGCGCTGTCAGAAAAGCTTCACGACCTTAGCGTAGACGACATAAACCGCCGCCGACGGCAGGAAAATCACCATCGCCTTCACGACGTTCGTGAGGAAGGACGAGACAAACGGATCCGAGCTGATAACCGCCTTCATCACCGCGCAGACCGTGAAGACCAGCACCCCGCCGAAAATCAGCTTCGCGATTTCAGCGAGGAATTTCCGTTCGATAAGCCCCGGAATCCGCTTTGCCGCCGAGACGAACAGGAATACCGCCGAGGCGGTCTGTCCGGCCGCGTTCGCGATTCCGACCGCGCTGATTCCGAAAAGACCCGGATTCACAAGTGCCGCGCCGCAGAGCGCGTTGCAGGCGATTCCAATCAGCGCGGCAAACATCGGAAGCCGCACCTCGCCCTTTGAGTAGAACGTCCGCGAGAAGAGCTCCGTGACGCCGAAGAAGGGCATCGCGGCAAGAATCGGAAGGAGCGCGGCCGTCGTGTTCGCCGCGTCCTCGGGAGTGAATTTTCCGCGCAGATAGAGCACCGAGACTCCCTCTCCCGCGAGCACGAACGCCGCCGACATTATCGGAATCACGATGAGAAGCGCGGAAGTCAGTCCGCCGCGCACCGTCTTCGCGAACTCCTCCGAGTCGCCCTCGGCCGAGAGCTTTGAGATCTTCGGAAAGGTGTAGTTGCAGATGCTGTAGGTAAGCGTCCCGGCGATGATTATATAGACGTTGTTCGCGAGGTCAAAGTCGGTCGTCGCGCCCGCGACTCCGCATCTCGCCGCGAAGTACTGCCCGAGCAGCGTTCCCGCCGGGGCGAGCCACGAACCGATCATTATAGGCGGCGCGGTTTTCAGCGCGCGGATAAGCGCGGGATTCTTTATGTCAAACCTGAGCCTGAACACGAACCCTGCTCTTTTCAGCGGCACGATAAGCGTCAGAAGCTGCACAAGCCACGAGAGCATATACGCGAACGCCAGTCCGTAGATCCCGCGCTCGCCGAGCATTCCGTTGAAGAAGATCAGATACGCGACGACCCCGGCGTTTGAGATCGCGCTGATCATCGCCGGGGCGATGAAGGATCCCTTTGACTGCAAGACCCCGACGAGCGTATACGCCGATCCGGTGAAGATCACCAGCGGGAACATGATCCTCGTGAGCGTCACCGCGAGCGCGAGCGAGGCCTCGTCGAGATTCGGCGCGATGAGCGTCAGCATCGGTTTTGCGAAGAGCATTCCGGCCACCGCGAGTATCCCGCAGGCCGCGATTATGAAGGTTAAGAACGCCGCCGCGAAATCGTCGGCCTCCTTCGCGGATTTTTCCGGAGAGTCTTTATCCTTCTTCCCCGAAAACGAGTTGTAGGCCGGGATGAAGCACCCGAGAACCGCCGCCGCGAGCAGAAGATCGAAAAAGGTCAGCGGGAGCTTTGACGCCGCCGTGAAGGCGTTCGCCTCGGCCGTCGCGCCGTACGCTCCCGCCTGCAAGGTCGAGCGGAGCATTCCGAGGAGCTTTGCGATCACGGTCGCGAACATCATGACCGCTACTGTTTTGACGCTTTTTGACGCGGAATTGTTCCCGTTTTTCATGAATTTTTCTCCCCGTCCGAAGAATTTCCGCCTTTTCCGGGCGAAGGCTCGCCCTTGTCAAAGCCGACTCCGGCTCCTCCGAGAAGGTCGGGACGCGCTTCAAGCGTCTTCTTCACCGCCATCTCACGCCGCCAGCGTTCGATGTTCGCGTGATGTCCCGAGAGCAGCACCTCGGGGACTTTGCGTCCCATGAAATCGACCGGGCGCGTGTACTGCGGATATTCGAGCATTCCCGACGCGATGCTCTCGCCGCGCCAGCAGTCGTCGTTTGAAAGCACGCCGTCAAGCATCCTTGACACGCAGTCGACTAAAACGCAGGCCGGAAGCTCGCCGCCCGTCAGTACGTAATCGCCGATAGAGATCTCCTCGTCGACGATCTCCTCGATTATCCGCTCGTCAACCCCCTCATAGTGTCCGCAGAGGATTATGAGGTTGTCATAAGCGGTAAGCTCATAGGCGCGTCTCTGGGTCAGCACCTTTCCGCGCGGCGACATATAGATGACCCGGCGTTTCGGCGGAGTTTCCCGGAGCGCGTCGGCTTCCTTCTGCATATCGAGTATCGCCCTGTAGCAGTCGTAGATCGGAACCGGACTCATCAGCATCCCCATCCCGCCGCCGTAGGGCGAGTCGTCGACGCGGTGATGCTTGTCCTTTGAGTAGTCACGTATGTTGTGGGAACGCGTCTCAATGTGTCCGGCGGCCTCGGCGCGGCCGATTATGCTCGTCGAGAGTATGGTGTCGACCATATCGGGGAAGAGGGTCATTATGTCAAATCTCATCATCGTCTCCCGAATCGTCGACCGTCTCGGCGTCGTCGTCGAACATACCGGGGATCGGCCGCAGATATACTCCGCTCTCGTCGATGTGTCCGATGAATTCCTCGACCGCCGGGACAAGCACCTCCCCGCCCTTCGTCTTTACGGCAAAGAGATCTGAGGCCGGGCTTTCAATCAGATCCGAAAGCACGCCTAGCTTTTTCCCGTCGCGTTCGTCATAGACGTCAAGGCCGATTATGTCGGCGACAAAGACCCGGTCGTCGCCTATCTCAAGATCATCGCGGTCGGCATAGACGACGCGGTTCTTTAACATCTGCGCGGCCTCCATCGTGTCCACGCCCTCAAAATAAACCAGCGCGCAGCCCTTGTGAACCGAGGCCTTGACGACCTCAAGCGGCAGATATTCGTCTTTTTTCTTATAATACATTCTGGAAAGCGCGCAGAGCACCTCAGGCGAGTCGCACCACGACTCGATTTTCACCGCGCCCCTGACGCCGTGGGTGTTTATGATCTTTCCGCATTCGAGATATTTTTCCATTATAAAATTCTCCCAAAGAGTAAGGATACATATATTGTAGCACATTTTCCCAGAATTTACAAGGGTTTTTGAAATTTTATTTATCGGACACATTTCGGAAAACCTGTCCGGTTTGTAAAACTCACGTCCGGAAAGTTGCGCGCGGCGCAAAAAAGTCCCCGTAGAATCGGGCTTTTACCGCCAAGACGCCACGAAAGTTTCGTTCCGGTTTTATTGCAAATATGATCTTTTTGAGTGCGGATATGATCTTTTTTCAAAAACCATCTTGACAAACGCCGATTTTATTTGTATAATTGTCTCGGATACTTTCCAGAAAGGAAGCATTGCCATATGTTTGAAAAACAGTACAGAAAAATAAAACGGTACCTCGGCATCATAAACTCGCAGCGTCTTGTCGGCTGGCGCGATATCCCCGATATCACCTCCTGCCCCTCCGACTACAAGACCTCGAACACCCCGCCCGCGCTCTCTGAATTCACGCCCTTCACCTCGGGCGGCGTCTGGGGAAGCGGAAAGGATTCGCACGCGTGGTTCCACTTTGAGGTGAACGTCCCCGAAGACATGAAAGCAAAGCCGATCCGGCTCATCCTCAAGACCGAGCGCGGCGGCTGGGATTCCTGCAACCCGCAGTTCATCGCCTACATCGACGGCGTTCTGCGTCAGGGTCTTGACACCAACCACACCTTCGTCAACCTCGACGACGCGCCTCATCACGACGTCTATGTCTACGCCTACACCGGACCCGAGATCACCTCGTCGCGCTTCTACGCTCAGCTTGTCAACGTCAACACGACCTGCGATCAGCTCTGGTACGACATAACCGTCCCCTTCCAGATGCTCGACTACCTCGACCCGAACTCGCACGAGTACGCCGAGATCATCCGTCACCTCGACGCGGCGGTCTCCTTCCTCGAACTCTATGAGATCGGCGGAGCCGACTTCTTCGAGTCGGTCGAAAAGGCCAAGGCCTACATGGACGAGGAATTCTACGGCAAGTACTGCTCTCCCGAGCGCGGAGACGACTCGCCGACCACGATCGGCATCGGCCACACCCATATCGACTGCGCGTGGCTCTGGACGCTGAAGCAGACCCGCGAAAAGGTTCAGCGTTCCTTCGCCACCGTTCTCGAACTCATGGATCAGTATCCCGAATACAAGTTCATGTCGAGTCAGGCTCTCCTCTACAAGGATCTCAAAGAGGAAGCTCCCGAGACCTACGAGCGCGTAAAGGAGCGCATAAAGGACGGCCGCTGGGAGTGCGAGGGCGCGATGTGGGTCGAGGCCGACTGCAACCTCACCTCGGGCGAGAGCCTTGTGAGACAGGTCATGTACGGCAAGAGATTCTTCAAGGACGAGTTCGGAGTTGACAACCGCGTTCTCTGGCTTCCCGACGTCTTCGGCTACTCGGCCGCTCTGCCGCAGATTCTTAAAAAATCCGGCGTCGACTGGTTCGTCACCTCCAAGATAGGCTGGAACGACACGAACACGATCCCCTACGACACCTTCGCATGGCACGGAATCGACGGAACGCCGATCAACACCTACTTCTTAACCGCTCAGGATCAGGGACGCGGCGCGCCATCGCGTCAGACGACCTACGTCGCCAACACCGGATCGAGAATGATCGCCGGAACCTGGAACCGCTATCAGCAGAAGTACTTAAACAACGAAGCGATCGTCACCTTCGGTTTCGGCGACGGCGGCGGAGGACCCACGCTCGAGCATCTCGAAATGGGACGCCGCACTGCGAAGGGAATTCCCGGCGCGCCGGTATTCAAGATCGACTTCGCCGGAAACTTCTTAAAACGGCTTGAGAAGAAGATCGAGAACAATCCCCTCCTTCCCACATGGCAGGGCGAGCTTTACCTCGAATTCCACCGCGGAACCTACACCTCGATCTCGAAGAACAAGCGGAACAACAGACAGTCCGAGTTCCTCTACCTCGACGCCGAGTTCATGGCGACCCTCGAAAAGGCTCTTCTCGGAACCGAATTCCCGAAAGCCTCGCTTCACCACGGCTGGGAGATGATCCTCACAAACCAGTTCCACGACATTATCCCCGGCTCGTCGATAAAGCCGGTTTACGATCAGTGCGATATCGACTACAAGGAGATAAAAGATATCGGTGACGGAATCGTGGATTCGGCGAAGACCGCGATCGCGTCGAAGCTCGACAAGAACAAGGGCTACGTTGTCTTCAACCCACACTCATTTGCCTGCGGCGGCCCGGTCGTCGTTGACGGCGAGACTATGCTCGTAAGCGATATGCCGTCAAAGGGCTATAAGCTCACGAACGATTTCAGACGCGGCAACCACATAAAGCTCGACGGGCATAAGGTCGAGACCGATATCTTCACGGTCTCCTTCGACGAGTTCTGGCAGATCGTCTCGATCTACGACAAGAAGAACGACCGCGAGGTTCTGAAGGCCGGCGCGAAGGCGAACGAGATCAGACTCTACGCCGATCATCCCGATCAGTACGACAACTGGGAGTGGCAGTGCTACTCGGTCGACAAGTACAAGACCCTCACCGACGTCGAGTCGGTTGAGTTCGTCGAGGACGGCGTAAGACGCGGCATAAAGCTCGTCCGCCCCTATCAGAAGTCGAAGATCACCCAGACGATCTGGTTCTGGGACAATATCGCGAAGATCGACTTCGACACGGTCGCCGACTGGCATCAGCATCACATCATGGTCAAGGCGGCATTCCCGGTCGATATCAACTCGGACAAGGCCACGTATGAAATCCAGTTCGGTACGATCGAGCGTCCGACCCACACCAACACGAGCTGGGACGCGGCGAAGTTCGAGGTCTGCGCGCAGAAGTACGCCGATCTCTCGGACGGCGGCTACGGCGTCTCGATCATCAACGACTGCAAGTACGGTCATGATATCCACAACGGAACCATCATGCTCTCGCTCTTCAAGTCTGGCGCTTACCCGGACCCCGAGGCCGATCAGGGCGAGATAAAGTTCGTCTACTCGCTCTGCCCGCACGCCGGAAGACTCGCCGACTCGGAAACCGCGAAGCTCGCTTACTACCTCAACTATCCGATGACCGCGGTAAAGGCGTCGGGAGACGAAAGCCTCATCCCCGAGTCCTTCTCGGCCGTCACGCTCGATCGCGATAACGTGATCTGCGAGACGATCAAGGAGTCCGAGGACGGAAACGACACGATCCTCCGTCTCTACGAATTCAAGAACATGAAGTCCCACCTCTCGGTAAAGCCGGGCATGAAGTTTGAAAAGGCTTATCTCTGCGATCTCTCCGAGAACGAACTCGCTGAGCTTAAGGTCGAGGACGGCGTCATAAAGACCGATATCTCGGGCTTCGAGATCCTTACCATAAAGCTTAAATGAGGCCGAAAAGGATTGTCGTGGCGATTGATTCCTTCAAGGGGAGCCTGACCTCGGAAGAGGCCGGGAATTCCGCCGCGGAAGGGATAAAGCGCGCGATACCCGGATGTGAGGTCATCGTCTCACCCCTTGCCGACGGCGGCGAGGGAACAGCGGCCGCGCTTGCCGGGTCGCTTCACGGGACGATGGTAAAGGTGAAGGCTCACGATCCGCTGGGGCGCGTGATCGGCTCGGAATACGGGATAATCCCGGGAAAAAGCGGTCAGACCGCCGTCATCGAGATGGCGTCCGCCGCCGGGATAACCCTTCTCTCACATGACGAGCTTGACATAAAGCACTCCTCGACCTACGGCGTCGGCGAGCTGATTCTCGACGCGATGAGCCGCGGGATACGCGACTTCATAATCTGCATCGGCGGAAGCGCGACAAACGACGGCGGAGCCGGGATGCTGGAGGCACTCGGCTTCGGACTTCTCGGCGCGGACTCGGAACCGATAAGACGCGGCGCGGCGGGACTGCGGGATCTCGCGAAAATCACGCTTCCGGAAGTCTCTCACCTTCCGGAATGCCGTTTCAGGGTCGCCTGCGACGTCACGAATCCGCTTCTCGGAGAGAGGGGATGCGCCGCGGTCTTCGCCCCGCAGAAGGGCGCGGAGGAATCGGAAATCCCGCTCCTTGACGCGTGGATGAAAAACTTCGCCGACCGCGCGGTTGAGATTTTCCCCGCGGCCGACCCGGAATATCCGGGAAGCGGCGCGGCGGGCGGACTCGGATTCGCGCTCAGAACCTTTCTGGGAGCCGAGCTTCTTCCGGGCGCGGGACTCGTTATCGGCGCGTCAGGGCTTGAGGAGAAGATAAAATCGGCCGATATCGTCGTCACCGGGGAAGGCAGAATCGACGCGCAGACCGCGATGGGCAAGGCTCCGTCCGAGGTCGCGAGGCTCGCGAAGAGATATTCGAAGCCCTGCGTCGCCCTTTCGGGCTGTGTCGGAGCCGGCGCGGGAGACTGCAACGCCGCCGGAATCGACGCGTTCTTCCCGATTCTCCGCGAGGTCTGCGGGCTTGAAGCCGCGCTTGACAGGGACTACGCCGCGAAGAATCTCGCCGACACGGCCGAACAGGTGTTCAGGCTGATATGCGCGGTGTGAAATATACGCCGATGTCCAAATAACAAAACGGGCTGTCGCAAACACGGCAGTCCGTTGATTTTATATTAAACAATTAAACAGCGCGTCGTCCCCTCACGGCAGGCGAGGGCGCAGCCCGAGCGGTTCTGGCACGAAGTGGCAGAACTACAAGATAGAAGCCAAACTAACACATCAGCAGGCACAAGCCCTGACGTTTGGGAGCGGCGGCACGCCGCCCGAGCGGTTCTGGCACGAAGTGACAGAACTACAAGATAAAAACGAAACTAACACATCAGCAGGCACAATCCCTGACGTCCGCCCGCGGGGGCTTCCCCGCTAAGATTTTCTGTCAAGCTTCTCGCCGCAGACCGGACAGGTTATCGTGATCTCGCCCCTGCCCTTCGGAACACGGAGCGCGTTGTGGCATTTCGGGCAGGTGAAATATCTGTGCGTCTTCCGGTCGCGGATCATGTTTCCCCAGAGACGGAAACGCTTTTCGATCGGCTTTATAAGCTTCTCATAGAGCTTCCCGGCGTGCTTTCTGAAGAAATCGTTCTCGCGGCGTCTCTCCGCGTATTTCCGCGACATATATCTTATAAGCTCCCAGATGAGCAGTATGTACGCCGGAATCTGAAGCCAGAACGACTCGGCGATATTCCCCGCCAGCGCGAAAACCATCGAAAGGATCACGATCGCGATCCCAAGCTCGTCTATTCCGTACCGCCCCCCGAAAAACCTGCGGAGCTTCTCTTTCATAAATATTCCCCCTCGCGAATTATCACTGTATTATATCACAGATTTTTCCTCTCTTCTGCCTTATGTTTTTGACAATCCGTAAAAATTGTATTAAACTCGAAAAAAGCTTGCATTTAAGAGAAAAATGGTATATAATAGTATAAGTATCTTTCGAAAGGAGATTCTTTTATGATTTATGACGACAGCAAGGAGAAGCCCGCGTCCGAATGTACGCACGACTGTTCGAGCTGCTCGGCTAACTGCCCCTCAAAGAGCGGCGAAAAGCAGAGCTTCATCGAAAAGCCCCACGAGCTTTCCCACATCAAAAAGGTCATAGGAGTCGTCAGCGGAAAGGGCGGCGTCGGAAAGTCGATCGTCACCTCTATGCTCTCGGTCCTCATGAACCGCAAGGGATATGAAACCGCGATCCTTGACGCCGATATCACCGGACCCTCGATTCCCAAGGCCTTCGGAGTCACCGGAGAGGTAAACGGCGACGGCAACGGCGGCATTTTCCCGCTCGCCTCGAAAACCGGAATCAAAATGATGAGCGTCAATCTTCTGCTCCCCGACGAGACAACCCCCGTCGTCTGGAGAGGTCCGGTCATCGCCGGAACGGTCAAGCAGTTCTGGACTGACGTGATCTGGGACGACGTGGACTTCATGTTCGTCGATATGCCGCCCGGAACCGGTGACGTGCCGCTGACCGTTTTTCAGTCGATCCCGCTTGACGGAATCATTATCGTCACAAGCCCGCAGGAGCTTGTCTCGATGATCGTCGCCAAGGCCGCGAACATGGCGAAGATGATGAACATCCCGGTTCTCGGTCTTGTCGAGAACATGGCGTACTTCAGATGTCCCGACTGCGGCAAGGAGTATGAACTCTACGGAAAGAGCCATATAAACGAGGTCGCGGATCGTTTCGGCTACAAGGTTCTCGCGCGCGTCCCGGTCGACCCGAGACTCGCCTCGCTCTGCGACAAGGGCGCAATTGAGCTTCTCGACGCCGATTATCTTGATAACTGCGCCGGAGAGATTGAAAAACTCGTCAAATAAACATCTGTCACATACGAAACCGCCCGGAGGATTTCACCTCCGGGCGGCGTTTTTTAATCAGTTCCTTCTTCCGCGCATCATTTCTCCCTTAGCGTCAGTCTTACCATCCCCTTCGGCGTCGGGAAGGAAATCTCAGCCCAGTCAAGTCCGTAAAGCTCGGGTGAGAGCCTGTACTCCGCGAATCCCGGCTTCGTGATCTCAAGCCCGGATAACACCATCGGAAGCTGATAGGTCGGCGTCGCGCCCCACGCGTGACTGTTGTCGCCGACAAACTTTCCCCAGCCCTCCTTCATGCCCTTCGGAGAGTCAATGACCTGCCTGTCCCAGAGGTGAAGGAGCCTTAATCCGTATTTTCCGAAAAGTCCGGTCTTCCGCGCCGCTTCCATCACGTAGTGCATGAAGTACGGCTGAACCTCGAAGTCCTCGAACTCGTCGTTTTCGCCTAAGATCGAGAGAATCACACGCTCCATGAGTCCGGTATCGTCCGTGAGTCCCGAGAGAACCGCGAGCGTGTTCGCCTGACGCGTGTGATAGCGTCGCTTCGCGTTCGCCGGAAGCCACTCGTTCGGCTCGTAATCCGACTCGGGAGACGGCGTGCCGTCATTGAAGATATTCCCATCCGCCTCATAGAAACGCCGCACACAGGCCGTTCTGTGCGCTCTTGCGAGACTTTCGATTTCGGCCGCGCGGGCGTCGTTCCCGGTCTCACGGAAGAGCTTCTCGGCCGCGAGGAGTGCCATGCGGTAGAAGGAATTCAGCGCGGTCTGACCGAGTGCCTTCGGCGGGTGGTGAAGATTGTAGCCGTCAAGCGTTCCCCACTCGATGAACATATAGTTCGGCGGATTTTCGATCACGCCGTCCGAGGTGTACCCGGCAAAGCGCCGGAGAAGAATTTCCACCGTCGGCAGAAGCTTACTTACCGTCTTTATGTCGGCCGTGAACATATAGTAGTCCCAGAGCATCGTCACGAAAATGAGACTGTAACTCGTGTGGAACATATATCCGTCCGTCATCTTAAGATAGTCCGACGTCCGGACGAGATCGAGTCTCGAAAGCCGCATATCGCCGAAGGTCATCGAGGTCATCAGATTCTCGATCGCGTAGTCCCCTGTGCAGCCGAGCGTTTCCTGATGAAGCGGACTGTCGAGATGCAGACTCTGGCGGCAGATCTCAAGCGTCTTCTTTCCGAGTTCGTATATCGCGGTGAGCTTTTCGTCCGAGCAGGCAAAGCTTCCGGTGCGCGACTCGTCGACCGGATAGCGGACAAAGACGAGCGACACCTCGACCCGCACATTTCCGGGATGAATAACGGTGACCTCGCCAATGCTCCACATTCTGAATCCGCGGTAGAAGGTCTTTCCGCGTCCGACCCTGATCCGCTCCGAAACCTTATCCGACGGGTATTCCGAGATGATTAAACCGAGTTCCGAATCTGAATCGGCGTCCGACTCAATCTGAACATAGGCAGAGTAGATCCGGTCGAAGACGAATCTCGTCTTCCCCGCGGACTTTTCAACAGACTGTGGATTCACGACGCTCTCACAAAGCGCGGGAATCTCCGGGTCGGCTAGATTCCAGACGATTTCGTTTTTGGGGACGACCGAAGCCTTTTCCCACCCGAGCATTTCGCGCGTGAGGTCGGCCGACACAGCCGAGTCAAAGCGCGGGTCAAAGCGGACAAGCCAGCTTTCGTCCGATACGACCTCAACCTTCCGGTTCCCTAGGTCTATCTCGGCCGCGAAGATGAATCCGCCCTTCCCCGCCGAGTAATCGGTCTGGACGACTCCGGGCGTCTGAACCTCGCAGAGAATTTCGAATATCCCGTCGACCTCGGTCTCGTAGGTATTGAAATACTGTTTTGGCATCGGAAGGGTGTTTCCGTAGTCACCGCCCGCCGCGACCGGACCAACGCCGAGAACCTTTCCGTTCACCGTCAGCCTGAATTTTGTGTCGGCGAAGACGCGGATTTTCGCCGCTCCGCGGCCGTCAAGCTTTACGCTCTTCATGAACTGCGCCGCGACGAATTTACGGTAAAACGGGACGAAGAAGGTCGCCGGAAGCTTCGCGAAGGCCGGGTATTTCGCCGGGTCGAGCGTCAGGAATTCCGCTTTTCCGAAGTATTTATCATTCATTTCATTTTCCTTTCAGTGAAACGTCTCACCAGTTTTCGGGCGCGGGTCCGAAGTCGGGGATTTCGAGCTGTATCCCGCCGCGAAGCGCGGATTCGTGCGCGATGAGTCCCGGAATCATCCATCTCGCCGACTCCCACGCGTTGCAGGGCGGGAGAGTGTCGGTGACGACCGCCTTGCAGAAATCGTCGACGAGGAAGGGATGCGAATTATAATGCGCGGTCGGCGGGAGATCGCGATGGGATTCGGGGAGTCTTGACCTGTCCTGAATCTTCGAGTAGCCCTCGATGTATCTCACGCTGTTCGCCGGAGCTTCGAGACGGCCGGACGAAAGCTCGGCGTTGTATCTCTCGGTGTTTATAAGAGCCCCGACGTCCTCAAGCGTCGCCTCGCCAGACGACTCTCCGCGCTGGAAGGTGTGATTTGTCACAGAGCATTCGTATGAGCCGAGGTCGCCGTAGAACGCGGTTATGTAGGACGACGGCTTATTTATCCCGACCCGCCTGAACTCGTTGCATCTGACGACTCCGCCGCCGCTCATTCTGAAAAGCGCGGTCTCATTCGCGAATGGATTGTCCCAGTTATTCTTTCCGACGCCGTAGATATCGTCGCCGTGAAGTCCCGAAACCTTGTCGTCAAGTCCGAGGCAGGAGACGCTTGTCGCGTACTGTCCGATCGCCGAGAAGACCATCGAGATCGAGTGGGTCGGATAGAACATCGGCGGGATTCCGGCGTCGCGCCGCCAGTTTTCGCCGCCAGAATGCCTGAACGCGCCGTACATCTCGCAGATATCGTGATAATACTGCGTCTCGGCGTAGACGAACTCGCCGAAATCGCCTTTTTTATACCGCTCGCGGCAAAAGATCGCGCAGGGGTAATAATAACAGGTCTCGCCCATCATGTAGATGAGATGCTTTTTTCTCACCTTTTCGATTATCTGTCCGATCTCGTCGACCGTGCAGGCGATCGGAACCGCGCTGTAGACGTGCTTTCCGGCGTCGAGCGCGGCGAGCACCATCTTCGCGTGAAGGTGACGCTGGGTGAAGATTCCCACGCAGTTTATCTCCCTGTCGCGGAGCATTTCGTCAAAGGACGAAAAGGTTTTCGTGATCTTATGCTTTGCCGCAGACGCCACGACTCTCTCGGGCAGAAGATCGCAGACCGCGACCTCTTCGACGTCAGGATGCGTTCTGAAAAGCTTTATGAAGTCGTCCGAAAAATATCCGAGTCCGACTATTCCGATTCTCAGTTTCATTTCTTTCCTCCGGATTTGTTTTTATTTATTATACCTCATCGCGTACCGGATTGGAATGGAGAAAACAACCTTTTATTTGTAAAAAACGGTAAACGCGCGGAATTATAGTTCGGAGTCTAAATTTCATAGGTGGTAATACCTCCAAAATTTGACTTGCGTAAATATCCGAATTATGATATAATGATGATAACAAATATTTCGGAGGTAGCCAATGAAACACACACGACTTATCGGAATAACGCTGCTTACGGCTCTGCTCACGTCCTGCGGAGGCGGCGCGGCGACGCCCGACGCGGATCCCGGGAAAGAAACCGGAAGCACCACAAACGCCGAGTCGACTTCCCCGCTCGACGCGCTCCCCGACGCTGATTTCGGCGGCGTCGACTTCAACATATTCGGCGAATATCAGTCGACGCTGAGCGACTATTTCGACGTCGAGGAGCAGACCGGAGAGGCAATCGACGACGCGGTCTGGAAACGCAACCGCGCGGTCGAGGAAAAGTATAAGGTGAATCTCGTCTTCACGCTTCAGGAATGGGGACACAAAAAGGCTCTCAACACGATAAAGGAACTGACTCTGGCCGGGGACGACACGTACGATCTCATCACCGCGACGCACCAGTGGCTCGGCGCGATAATCGCCGATAACTATCTTGTCGACTGGAAGACCGTTCCGAACGTAAACCTCGACGCCGACTGGTACGTGAAGAAGGCAAACGAAACCTTCTCGATTGGCTCGAACACTCCGCTTCTCTTCGGCGACTTCATGGAGTCGAACATTCTCCGCTGTTGGAACTATGTCTTCAACAAGAATCTCGCCGACGAGTGCGGGCTTGAGGATATCTACACGGTGGTTGACGAGGGACGCTGGACGGTCGATTATCTCAGAGGCGCGATAAAGGATCTCTGGCGCGACTTAAACGGCGACACAAAGCCCGACGAAGGCGATTTCTACGGACTCGCGACCGACAATCTCGGCTGTCTTGACGCTTATTCGCGCTCACTCGGGCTCAACGCGATCACAAAGGACAAGGACAACCTCCCGGTGCTTTCGTATTACAGCGAAAGAGTCCCGGTCGCGTTTGACAAGATCTATGAGCTTATGTGGAACAATCCCGGGACCTATGTCTACACGAATTCGCTGGCGCACATAAACGATATGTTCGCCGAAAAGCGCGCGGTCTTCGCGGCGTTCAGAATCGACCAGCTGATGAACGCCGAGATGCGCGATATGACCGACGACTACGGCGTGATTCCCTATCCGAAGCTTGACGAGGAGACCGAGGGCTACGGAACCTATCTCTCGGGAACCTTCAGCGCGCAGATGATCAGCGTCTGCAAGCCCGAGTCCGAACACGCGAAGATCGGAATGATCACCGAGGCACTCAACGCCTACAGCCGCGAGTATGTGATTCCGGCGATCTATGAGGTCACGCTCAAGACCAAGACCTCGCGCGACGAGCGTTCGGTCGAGATGCTTGACCTAATCCTCAACTCGCGCGAATACTCGTTTGATTCCTGCGACGAGAGCGATTTCCCGCTCTCTCCGAGATGCACGATCCGCGATCTGATCGGCGGCAAGAAGTCGAAGGATATCGCGTCCTACTACGCCGCGAACGAGGCCAAGGCCGAGGAGTGGGTTCAGACGATGATCGACGCTTATCAGAGCAAATAAATTCGCTCCATATGAAAATGATCCGGCTTTCCGGGTCATTTTCGTTTTATATCAGGTATTTACAAATATCCCTTGACGTGGTATAATGATAAACGGAATCCGACATATGTCCGCGCTCAATGTCGGGACAGAGCACGTGGACTCATGGTATAATATTTTCGTCAGGAGGGATAATGATGGACTGGGTAACCGGAATACAGAGGGCGATTGATTATATCGAGGAGAATCTGGCCTCGGAAATCGACCTTTCGGAGGCGGCGAGGCTGAGCTTTTCGTCGGAATATCATTTCGCAAGAGTTTTCAGTCTTCTATGCGGCCGGACGCTCGGGGAATATGTAAGGCTCCGGCGGCTGACTCTCGCGGGCGCGGAGCTTGCGGGCGGAAAAATAAAGGTAATTGACGCCTCACTGAAATACGGCTATGACAGCCCTGACAGCTTCGCCAAGGCGTTCCGGGCGTTCCACGGGATAAATCCGTCCGAAGCGCGGACGAACGGAAGGTGCCTTAAGTCCTTTTCCCGTCTGACGATAAAAATCTCATTGGAGGGCGGAAACATCATGAATTACCGCGTTATTGAAAGTCCCGGATTCATTCTCACCGGATTCGGGCGCAGATTTGCCGGAATTCCCGGCGAGAGGGCTGGGCAGGAGGAAAAATTCTACACCTCGACAAGACCTTATCAGTGGATGCTCGGAGGGTTATCGGGCGACGTCGAGACAATGTACGACGTCATTGACAACATAAGTGACGACGGGTATGATTTCCATATCGCGGCAAAGCTCGGCGAGCGCGAACGCGCGGCTCTGGCGGCTGAGACTTTCTCGGGAAAGGCACTTTCGGAGATATTCTCAGACATTGTTATCCCGGCCGCGACCTACGCGGTCTTTGAGACCGAACGCTGCCGCTATCCGACGCTGACCTTTCTTGAACTGCGGAAAAGGATCGCTTCCGAGTGGCTTCCGACGTCGGGATATCAGCTCGCGAAGTCGCCCGAACTCGTCGTCACGCACTGGTACCGCGGCGAGAGGCGCGGCGAACGCTTCCGCGAACTCTGGATTCCGGTCGTCAGGAGCTGACATACGGCGCGGGAATGGGGCGTCGACGGAAATTTCCGACACGCGTTCAGCTTCGGCGGAATAGTGCGCCCGGATTCAGGTTCGCGAGAATCGCCAGAGGGGCGCGAAGCGCGGCTGAAG
>CAKSVM010000014.1 GCA_934503195.1 uncultured Eubacteriales bacterium | reverse complement strand
ATTCTCCTTTTCGGGAATTTTTTGTCCGTGAGTAAATTTTACCATAAAAATCTCACTGGGTAAAGGAAATTATTACGCAAAGATATTGACTTTTCACGCTTTTTCTGGTATAATATTTCCGAGAATGAGCTTTGGAGGATCGGCTGATGCTTAAACGTGGGCGGCGGCTTTTCGCGAATTTCTGTTCGGGTGAACCCGACGGGCGGCTTTTTGTAAGGTGCGTCTGTCACGGGATCGCCGAAAAGGGCGTCAGGGTCGGACCCATGCTGAGGGAGAGCTGGTTTCTTCAGCTTGTTTTCGGCGGTGAGGCGTTATTCGACGGAAACCCGGTCAGGACGGGACACGCGTTTCTTATGCGTCCCGGTCTGCCGCACGGACTTTTCGTCATCTCGGACGACGCCTTCGAGCAATATTGGCTTGAGGTAACGGGAAGTGAGGCCGGGAGACTTTTCGCGGCGGTTTTTGAGGATTCCGACGTGATTTCGTGTCCTTCTCACGAGCTTCTCGCGCCTGTTCTGCGCGAGGCGGTCTATGGCCGCTTTGACGACGGATTCGCTTTTTCGGGACTTCTTCTGACGATTCTCTCAAGGCTTTCCTCGGACGATGAAAGACCTGCCGATCGCTCCGGCGGGTATGTTCTGCGCGCCAAGGAATATCTGAGGCAGAACTGCCAGAACGGCGTTACCGCGTCCGACGCGGCACTTGCCGTCGGACTCTCCGAAAAATATCTCTGCCGCTTGTTCCGCGAAAAAGTCGGCGTCACTCCGACTGAGTTCCTTCAGTCCTACAGACTCTCACAGGCAAAGGCGCTTCTCACGGGAACCGACCTTCCGATAGGCCAGATCGCCGAGGCGGTCGGCTTTGAGGATCAGACCTACTTTTCACGATTTTTCAGAAGCCGCGTCGGAAAATCTCCGAGCGCGTACCGCCTTTCCGGGCGGGAATAAATATAACAAGGAAAGAAAGACATGGAAAAAACACTTGCTATCACAGGCATATCCGACGGGATACTGCGTATCCGCGAATCGGCCACGCACGGCAAAACCCTTGCTGAACGATACGGGATACTCACACTCCCCGAGAAATTCTCCGACTGCGGAATGGCCACCACCGGGGATTCGATTATATTAAAGGACGGAAGAAAGCTTCCGTTCCGCATTGTTTCAGGGGATTCCGACGAGTACAACGAGCTTCACGAGAGCTTCAGGGAGGAGTTCAAGTCGAAGTTCACCGACTATCAGGCAATAATCGGCGCGCCCGCCGAGGCTTCGAAGCCCTCGCCGATCCCGACCGACACCCTTCCGCCCGAGGCTTCCTACGCTATAAGATTCGAAATCTCCGACGACGCGAGATTCTACGGACTCGGAGAGGGCGCGAACGACCGCATCGAGCTTCGCGGCCGCGCTTATCAGAACTGGGTGCGCTACCAGTACAACGAGATTCCGATTCCGCTTGTCATCAGCTCCGAGGGCTGGGGAATCTGGCTCAACTCGCGCGCCAGAAGCTTCGTCGACATCGGCGGAAGAGTAAAGAATGAGCTCATCTGCCTCGGCGAGGACGACGAGCTTGATCTCTTCATCTTAAGCTCCGACTCGATCGCGGGCGTCATAAAGCTCTACACGAGCCTCACCGGCGCGCCGATGCTCCTCCCGAAGTGGGCGTACGGACTGACCTACATCGCGCCGATCTTCGCGACCCAGCATGACGTTCTCGCTCACGCCGAGAGATTCAGAAAGGAACATATCCCCTGCGATATGTTCAGTCTTGAACCCGGCTGGATGGAGAAATTCTACGATTATTCGACGTCGAAGAAGTGGGAGACGAAGCGTTTCCACATCACCGACTACATGACTCCCGAGCGCGCGTACATAACCTTCATCGGCGCGCTTCACCGCTACGGATTCCATCTCTCGCTCTGGCTGTGCATCCGCCACGACCTGACCGCCGAGGCTGAGCGTGAGCTTGTGAACGGCAATCCCGACGATTACGGTGAGGCTTGGTATGAGCATCTGAAGAAATTCACGGCGATCGGGGTCGACGGCTACAAGCTCGACCCGGCCGATATCGTCTGCTGCTTTGACCGTATGCAGCGTCCGCGCTGCTTCAACGGACTGACGACGATGCAGATGCACAACTACAACCAGATTCTCCTTCCCAAGCAGATGTACGAGGGCTACGCGGCTCAGACGAACCGCCGTCCGATGCACCATTACTGCGGCGGATATTCGGGAATCCAGAAGTGGAGCGCGGCTACGACCGGAGACAACGGCGGCGAGCTCGGCGCGATGATCTGGCTTGAAACCCTCGCGCTTTCGGGTCACATGAACACGACGATCGACATGAACATCCACTTCCCCGAGTCGGTTCACTTCGGAATGCTGGTGCCGTGGGCGCACCTCAACGCATGGCACGGCGCGGAACAGCCGTGGTACGCCGGCGACAAGATGCACGTCATGTTCGTCGAGTACGCGAGAATGCGCTACAGACTGCTCCCGTACTTCTATTCGACCGCGATCTGCGGACATGAGGACTCGATGCCGATCGTCCGCCCGATGCCGCTGGCCTTCCCGGAGGATCTCGCGACGGCTTCGTCGACCCGTCAGTACATGGTCGGCGACTGGCTGCTTATCTCAGCCTACACCGATTTCGTCCATCTCCCCGAGGGACGCTGGACTGACGCTTGGACGGGTGAGGAATACGCAGGACCCTGCGACATCGAGGGCTACAAGGCTCCCGAAAGACGCGGCGGCGGACTCTTCATCCGCGGCGGAGCGATCATTCCGGGCTGGCGCGACCGTGACTACATCAGTCAGTATTCCGACGACACGATTTCGCTCGACATCTATCCGGACGGAAACTCGGAGTACATCTTCCGCGAGGACGACGGCGTTTCGCTCGACTGCAACACGAAGCTCTCCTGCCACACGAAGATCACGGTCACCGAGACCGACGAGAAGGTGGTCGTTGAGATCGGCGAGCGCGTCGGCGACTACGAGGGCAAGCCCGAGACGAGAAAGTGGCTCGTCCGCGTCCATCCGAAGGACGACCGCGATCAGCTGCTCGAAGTTAAGTGCGCGCCGGGCGACAAGGTCTTCTTCACGATTCCGGACGATCCGGTTGCGATTTTCAACGTCGACGCTTCAGACGTGCTGAAGATCTGAGTTGTCATAAACGAGCAAATTTTGGGTTAAATTAAACTTTTATCACGGGCGGGGTTGACTTTGACCCCGCTTTGTGGTATCATTATGCAGTCCGGACGTTTTGCCCGGGAAGGTGAGTTATGGATTGGGATTCTTTCAGATTTATTGATCTTTTTGCCGGGATAGGCGGAATACGGCTTGGATTTGAGGCGGAGGGCGGTAGGTGTGTCTTCTCCTCAGAATTTGATGAAGACGCCTGCAAGACCTATGAGGCGAATTTCGGCGAGCATCCGTCGGGCGATATTACAAGGATCGACGCTGGGGATATTCCGGATTTTGACATTCTTCTCGGTGGTTTTCCGTGTCAGGCGTTTTCGATAATCGGAAAAAAAGAGGGCTTCGCAAACGAAACCTGCGGAACGCTTTTCTTTGAGGTTGAGCGGATTTTACGCGAAAAACGGCCTCAGGCTTTTATGCTTGAAAATGTGCGCAATCTGGTCTCTCATGACAACGGTCGGACTTTCAGGACGATAGTGACGCACCTTGAGTCACTCGGGTATCATGTGTTTTCTAAGGTTCTGAACGCGCTTGATTTCGGTCTTCCGCAAAAGCGCGAGCGGATAATCATTGTCGGGTTTCTGAGTGACGTGGATTTTTCGTTTCCGGATCCGATTCCGGAATCGGATCGGAAGAAGCTTTCAGATATTCTCGAAAAGGATGTAGGCGAAAAGTATTATGTTCGTGACGCTATACGCAACTCGCGGCTTGAACGCCTTCGCGACAGGAATTATCCGAAGCCGTATATCTCGCATGAGAACATGGCGGGTTCTATAACACCGCATCCGTATTCGTCGGCTCTGCGCGCGGGAGCTTCGGCTTCAGGGATTCCCGGATGATTTCAAAATCGTCGTACCATATGGCAAGGTCAAGCATCAGTGCGGAAACTCGGTCGCGGTTCCGGTGATAAAAGCTGTCGCAAAGCAGATGATAAAGGCTCTTAAGGCCTGTGAGTCCGGAAATGAATGTATTCCGCATACAAAAAATTATTGCGGAGAACAGCTGAGATTTGATTTTAACAAAGAAAATTACAGTGAGGTGAGAGATAATGCCGGACAGAATCGAAGCGAAGGCCGCGCTTGATAAAGTGATTGAAAAAGCGTGGGTTCACTTCTACAAGCCGATACAGATCGCCGAGGTGCTTTACAGAGATCGGGTTTTCGGAGACATAGAGCTTTCAAAGCTTGAAGATTATCGGGTGAAGAGCCGGAAATGGCGCGATGAAGTCTGCAAACCGCTGCTTCATTCGGTCAGCATCAGCAGCGCGAGATATCAGGATGACGTTTTCAATGAAAACGCCGTGCCGCCGGAGCTGCTTTACGAACTTGGAAGGGAGAATCGCCGCACAGGCGGCGCGGTCGAGGCGTACATATATGATCGGTTCATTTCAAAGCATACGCAAATGGCGTCCGCGCTTGACTATTGTCTCGAAACCGGAAAAGCAGATTTCTCGGTAAAGAAGTTTATTGATTCGTTCCGCGACTCACCCGGACTCAGGCGGAGTATTGATAAGATTTACGAGATCGTGGTCTACGCGCTGTTCTCGACACTCGCTGAGGCGATGGAGCTTAGGGTAGAGTTGTCGGTTGGAGCGGCGGGTCTTGACATGATCGCCGAATTCCCGGATTTCACGAAAAAAGTGATGTGTCTGGATTTTTCGAGTCCCAGATTTTCAGGAGAGGGAAGAGTCTACCGCGTCGGAGTAACGAACGCCGCGGACAGAGGACTCGATATGTACTCAAACTGGGGGCCGGCGATACAGATCAAGCATCTGACGCTTGACGAAGAGCTTGCAAGGAGCATAGTCGACAGCGTTTCGAGCGACAAAGTTATAATAGTGGTGAGAGACGCCGAGCGCGGAGTTATCCTTTCGCTTCTCACGCAGATCGGTTGGAAAAGCCACATACAGAGTGTTATCACCGAGAGCGAGCTTGTCGAATGGTACGAAAAGGCACTACATGGAAAATATTCCGATATTCTCGGAAACAAGCTTCTGTACTGTCTTTGCGAGGAGATTACCGAGGAATTTCCTTCGGTAGACTCGATACCGGATATTCTGAAAAAACGCCATTATGAAAAAATCAAGCCGGACGAATTCTGGCTTGCAGTTCAAGAGAAAAGCTGATTTAAGATTGTTTTTGCGCTGAAAAGCCGATAATTCAAGTCTTTTGGCGCAGGCTATCACTGAGGAGGAATCAAAATGACCCCGCACTACACCGAACCCCTGTCGGCCTCCGAGCCGATACGCAAAATCTACGCCGACAGCGTCTCAAACGCCGCCGCGCTTCTTAAGCTCGCCGCGAAGCTCCGCCGCGAAAGACTCGTCACGCCCGAGAGAATGGCCGCGCGCCGCGAGGAATTCCGCGCCGAATACGCGTCGATGCTCGGCATCGACATCTGCCGCGAGGTCTTCGGCTCGGGGATTCCCGAGGCCGAACGCTATCCGGTCGGCGAGGACGAGCTTTGCCGGATCGACCGGATTCTCTTCACGCTCTGCGATGGCGTTAAGTTCACCGGACTTCTGCTTCTTCCGAAAAAGCGCGCTGAAAAGGCTCCGATCATCGTCATGAGCCACGGCGGCGGGGGATCGCCCGAACTCTGCTCGGATATGCTCGGAAAGAACAATTACGGCGGTGTTGTCCGTAAGCTTCTCTCGCGCGGGACGATAATCTTCGCGCCGCAGCTGCTTTTATGGAATCTCCAGCCGGTTCTCTGCGACAGCGCGATTCCACAGTACTCGACGCCCTACAACCGTATCGAGACCGACAACTCGATGAAGCAGTCGGGCGCGTCGATCGCCGGATTCGAGATATATGAGATCTCACGCGCACTCGACTGGCTGCTCTCGCGTGATTTCATCGACGCGGACAGGTGCGGAATGCTCGGACTCTCCTACGGCGGATTCTACACGCTTTACACGATGGCGTACGACACGCGGATAAAATCCGGTTGGTCGGGAGCCTTCTTCAACGACCGGACGAAGTACGCGTGGAAGGATTTTGTCTGGAAGGATTCGGCGGGGCGGTTCCTTGACACCGAGGTCGCCGGACTCTGCGCGCCGCGGCGGCTTTGGTGCGATATCGGCGTGACCGATCCGGTATTCAGCACCGACGGCGTTCCGGAGCTTTTCGGACGGGTACAGGAGTTCTACGACGCGGCGAACGCTTCGACGAAGGTGCGTATGAATCTCTGGGGGGGCGGACACCGCTTCTCGGATTCGGATGAGCACGAGAGTCCGGCGACCGATTTCTTCCTTGGCGGTCTTGACGACTGAAAAAAAGCAAAATTTACATAAAAAATCCCGGAAAAATGTTGACAATCCGCGAAAAATAGGGTATAATATAGTATCATCTTTTTTAAGGAGACATTTACCATGGGAAAATTTGTAGTAAAAACCGTTCCGTCCGGAATCAAGTTCGATCTCAAGGCCGCTAACAGTCAGGTAATCACGACCTCCGAGGTCTACAGCTCCGAGGCTTCCTGCCTCAAGGGACTCGAAAGCGTCCGCAAGAACGCGGCTGTCGCGAACGTCGAGGATCAGACGATCGACGGTTTCAAGACCGAGGTCAACCCGAAGTTCGAGATCTACACCGACAAGAAGGGTGAGTTCCGTTTCCGCCTCAAGGCGCGCAACGGCGAGATCATCGCCACCTCCGAGGGCTATGTCGCGAAGGCCGGCTGTATGAACGGCATCGAGAGCGTCAGAAAGAACGCTCCTGACGCCGAGGTCGTCCGCGAGGACAAGGCAGACAAGGAATAATTCCTGTGAAAAAGAACCGCTTCGGCGGTTCTTTGATTTTTGGCGTAAAAATGAAATACATAAATCTTTTCGGACTCGCGGTCGTTCTGCTTCTGCTCGTTCCGAACGTCATCTTCATGATGAAGCACAGGGAAGGCTTCGAAAACAAATGGTCAAACCGCGCGGTTGAGATCCTCGAACAGATCGGCCGCTTCGGATGCTTCATCTCGCTTTCCATCCGCACCGGGTTCTGGGGCTTTGGCTCGGTCGCGGATTTATTCGTCTACGTCATTGTCGACTCGGTACTTCTCGCCGCCTACCTTGTCATCTGGGCGATACTCTGGAAAAAGCCCGGTGTGACGCGCGCTCTGCTGCTCTCGATAATTCCGTCGGTGCTCTTTATCTTCAGCGCGGCGATTTCGCATGAGTATGTTTTTCTCGTGTTTTCGCTGATATTCGCGCCCTGCCACATTCTCATCTCGTATAAAAACGCCTCGTGATTTTTGACCGGAATCGGCCGCCGTTTTACTTTTTCCGTCAATATAATGAAAAAAGCCCTTGACAAGCAAAGGCCGTTCGGCTATAATAGTCTTGTACCGGGACAAACCGGAAAAATTATCGGAGGAAATCATAATGATAGCACTCGACAGAAAAATCGTAAAAGACAAAATCTACGCCTGCTGGCTCGGAAAGAACATCGGCGGAACGATGGGAACTCCCTATGAGGGACGCACCGAAATGCAGGACATCCAGGGTTTCAAAACCGAGCCCGGCGTCGTTCTCCCCAACGATGACCTTGATCTCCAGCTCGTCTGGCTCAAGGCGATCGAAAACGAGGGACCGCAGCGTCTGAACGAGCAGATCCTTGGCGAATACTGGGTCTCGTTCATCCCCCCGCACTGGAACGAGTACGGAATCTGCAAGAACAATATGTCGATCGGCCTCATCCCGCCGCTCGCCGGAAACTACGAGAACCCGTGGAAGCACTCCAACGGCGCGTGGATCCGCACCGAGGTCTGGGCGTGCATGGCTCCCGGCTGCCCCGATATCGCGATGAAGTACTCCCGCATGGACGCCTGCGTTGACCACGGCGACGGTGAGGGTACATACGCGGCTATGTTTGTGGCTGCGATCGAGGCGGCGGCTTTCGTCATCCACGATCTTCGCAAGCTCATCGACCTCGGTCTCTCGAAGATCCCGGCCGACTGCCACATGGCCCGCACCATAAAGGTTCTCCTCGACTGCAAGGACAATGGCGTCGGCTGGAAGGAAGCCCGCCAGCTTATCGTTGACGACTGCAAGGATCTCGGCTGGTTCCAGGCTCCCGCGAACGTCGCGTTCGCAATGCTCGGCCTTCTCTACGGCGAGGGCGATTTCAAGAAGTCGATGATCTACGCTATCGACTGCGGCGACGACACCGACTGCACCGGCGC
Source organism: uncultured Eubacteriales bacterium (assembly GCA_934503195.1). Lineage (GTDB taxonomy): Bacteria > Bacillota > Clostridia > Oscillospirales > CAG-272 > Flemingiibacterium. Next base: position 38,956 of record CAKSVM010000014.1, on the reverse strand, counting down.
GACCCTCGGCTCGATCTTCGGAATCCTCAACGGCACCGCCGGAATCCCGAAGGACTGGTCGGCTTACCTTGGCGACAACATCGTCTCGGTCGCTATCGACCGCGGAACCATTTACGGCGTCCCGACCACCTGCACTCAGCTCACCGACCGCGTTTTCAACATGATCCCGACGATGATGAAGGCGAATAACGGCAACGTTTACCTTGCCGACGCCGACAACATCCCCGAGGCTGACGTCGCTAAGTTCAGCGACAACAGCGTTGCGAATCAGCTCATCGACATCCCCGGTAACTCCTACCTCACCGACTTCATCTGGGCTGACTGCCGCGTGATCTATCCGGACGGCCCGAAGCCCGCGGCTGACGGCACGCTGAAGATCAAGCTCCACATAAACAACAAGATCTCCAAGACCGGCAACATCCCCTACCAGCTCGCGTTCAAGTGGCATCTGCCCGAGGGCTGGAGCGTATCCGGCTTCGAGAAGAATTACGTTCTCCAGCAGGTAAGCCGCTACACCGTTCCGTATCTCGACATCGAGGGCGAGATCCACGTCGGAACCGAGGTAAGCCAGACCAACCGTCTCATCCTCGAGATCACCGCTCCGTCGCGTCCCACCGCCGGACTTGTCCCGGTCGTGGTACTCGCGTAAATCAGAGTCATTTCTCCCGTCCGCTTCCCGCGGGCGGGATTCTTTTTTTGTGCTTTTGTCGGAATTCCGCGCCGGATTTGTGTTTTCATCGCGAATTTCGCCACGGCTATTGACAACTAACAGTCATTAGTATATAATATAGCTAACGACTATTAGCATGGAGATGTTTAATATGAAATTATTTTTCGGCGACAGGGTAACGACGATCACGACGGGGCTTCTCATCGCGCTGATCGCTTACATAGGCTTCACGGTCTCGCGGCGCGGCGAGGTTTCACACTGGGGCTTCCGGACGCTGATCCTCTTCGCGTTCGGACTTGTGATCTGCTGCTTCGCGGCCGCGCGCGACGGGCTTGACAGGACGATTCAAAACGCGATCGACCAGAGCTGCGCGCCCGGAATCTTTCCGCTTGTCAGCGCGGCAAATGTCATCGGCTGTGCCGGCGCGATTCTTATCATCATCGCGGGAATCGCCTCGCTTTTCTCGCGCACGCAGAAGTTCCGCGAAATCTGTTTTTACCTCATGTCGGCCGGAATCGGAATCAAGATTATCGGCGTCGAGATTCTTCGTATTTTCACAAGATAAGTTTCTGTGAATTGTTCACAAAAAAATCATCGCCGATTTGTATGATCCGTCAATTGATTTGCCGCCAAAAATCTGTTATAATATATTTAACAAAGATATCCCGGCGTGACGGACAAAATTTTATGAATTTCAGTGAGGATTAACAATGAACAATTCAAAAAAACTCAGAATCCCCGCACTCATACTCGCGCTCCTTCTCTCGGCGCAGACGCTCGCCTGCGGATCTGAGGGAAGCGGCGTTGAAACGACTAAGTCTCAGGGCGGCGAAACCGAATCCGCCGAGACGACCGACGCGCGACTCGCGATCGACGACGGACTTCCGGACGTCAAGTACGACGGCTATAATTTCCGCATCGCGAACACCTACTACGGCAAGAATCCGTCGGTAAAGCTCTTCGCGCCCGAGGAATCCACGGGAGATGTTGTCGACGACGCGATCTTCGCGCGCAATCAGCGGATTTCGGAACGTTTTGACGTGACGATTTCCGAAATCGACACCGGAATGACCTCGTGGAGCGACCACACGAACTTCATCAAGACCTCGATCCTTGCCGGCGACGACAACTTCGATCTCGCGATGAACCACATCATCGGCGGACCGAACATCTCGCTTGAGGGCGCGTTCCTCAACCTCAATGACCTTGAGTACCTCGATTTTTCAAAGCCGTGGTGGTCGGATCAGATGATCGACGAGATGACGGTGCGCGGGCAGACCTATCTTGTCGGCGACGTCATCGGACTCGGCGCGCTCAAATCGGCAAAGGTTCTCTACATAAATAAAGGAAAGTTCAACGACCGTGGGCTCACGCTTCCGTATGACGACGTTTTCGCTGGAAAATGGACGATGGATAAGCTCTTCTCGCTGACAAAGGACGTCTACGAGGACACGAACGGAAACTCACAGCGCGACGTGGACGATTTCTACGGCTACGTTTCACATTCGAGTCAGAACGGCTGGCTCGTCTCCTGCGACGTTCCGGTGCTTGAAAAGGATCCCGACAAGACGCTGAAGATCGTCGTCAACGGCGAAAAGGTCGCGTCGCTCGTCGAAAAGCTCTACAAATTCTACTTCGAGTCGGAAGGAACGCTCATCATAAAGGGCGACGATCCCGTGACCGGGGCGAACCAGACCGACTGGCAGGCGCAGATCTTCGCGGGCGGACACGCGCTCGTCGGCTTCGCGCTCATAAGACACGCGGCGACGATTCTCCGCGAATCCGACGTCGAGTACGGAATCATCCCCTTCCCGAAGTGGGACGAGAATCAGGATTCCTACCGCACCTTCTGCGGCGGCGACCTGATCGGCGTGCCGACGACGGCGTCGGATCCCGACCGGACGTCGGTAATCCTGGAGGCTCTCGCGGCCGAGTCCTACAAGACCGTCGTCCCGGCCTACTTCGACACAGCTCTGAAAGAGAAGTTCACGTATGACAGCGAGTCGGGTCAGACGCTCGACATAATCAACGAGACGCTGGCGATCAGCTTTGCCTACGCGTACGACAACTGGAAGGGCTTCGGGCATATGCTCGGCTCGATTTTCGCGGGAGACAATCCGTCGCCCGACTACGCCTCCTTCTACGCCGGAAGAATCAACAGCGCGGAGGAGCGGTTAAAGCTCATCACCGACTTCTTTGAGGCAAACGACAAATAAAATTGACAAAGGGCATCCGCGGCCGCGGATGCCCGAATTTTTATCTGCTGATATTGTGATAACGCTCGCGGAACTCGACCGGCGTACAGCCGCAGGACTTTCTGAAGGCCGCGATCAGGTGGCTTGACGAGCAGAAACCGCATTTTTCGGCGATCGAGGCGGTCGGATCCGACCCGTTTATCAGAATCGACTTCGCGCGGCTTATCCGGATCATCGTCAGATAGTCGGAAAACGACATATTCATCATCCGGCGGAAATCGGTCGTGAGCTTTGTGCGGCTGACGAAGAATTTGTCGGCAAGAAAATCGAGCGTCAGCTTTTCGGAGAGATTTTCGTCCGCGAAGGCGCAGACCTCACGGATATACGCGAGTCTTTTCGGGATCGGCGGCGTCTTGCTGTGAGCCGACGCGATCGGTTCAAGCTCGAAAAGGAAGAGCGAGAGAAGATGACCGAGGCGGATTTTCGAAAGCTCCTCGCGCTTTTTCTCGGGCAGATCGTCGTAGGTGAGGTATGAATATGACATATCCGGTTTATAGCGGTGGAGCGGATTTTCGAGTCCGAAGTAGAGGTGCAGCAGGCGTATCGGCTCGACTATCCGTGCGAACTCGGTTCCGGAAAGCTCAAAGGCGAAGAAGTCGTTCGGAATCGGCGCGTCGCGCCCGCCAATGAAGGACGGCGAAAACGAGAAGCAGTAGCGCGAATAGTCGTCGCTCAGTGAATTTATCTGCTCATGCACGACGCCCGCGGGATAGTGGACGAGGAATGGCGCGGTGAGGCTGATCGTCTCGCCGCCGCAGATCACGATCGAGTTTCCCGTCCGGACGAGGACGAACTCGGCGGTGTTGTGGTGGTGCTTCACACCGTCCGACGCGTGAAGGGAATTCTTTTCGCGCGACGAAAGCTCGATTTCGAACCCGGAAAAATCGTCAAGCATTTTCTCATCTCCTTTTCTATATTATAACACATTCCTCGCGAAAAAGCAATAATCTGTCCGATTTTGATATCAGATAATTCTAAAATTTATTGTAAAGTGAACTCATATGCTGTATAATAACAGTACAGCATAAAACCATCGGATATATCAAAAGACATTTTACACGAAAGGATGCGTTTTAATGAAAAAGTCAATCACACTTATCCTTTTAGCCGCGATTCTCACATCGAGCTTCGCCTGCGCTTCTGAAAATCCGTCCGGAAATGACACTTCTGATGACGCCGGAACTACCGCGCCCGAGGAAAGCGTCATCGACGAAGGCTCGCGCGACTCAGTGAAGTCCTCGATCACCGGGGAGCTTGATTTCGGCGGAAAGACGCTGACGATTCTCAGCCGCGACAAGGAGGTCTTCCTGAACGAGTTCAAGGCCGACGAGGAGAACGGCGACACGATGAACGACGCGATCTACCAGCGCAATCTCGCCGTTGAGGACCGGATGAAGATAAAGCTTGACGTCATCTCGCGGAACGGCGATTACGGCGCGCACACACAGTTCAATTCCGATGTCGTGAAGGAGGTCATGGCGGGCGACACACCTTACGACGTGATCAGTTACTACGCCTACGCGATGCCGATGATCGCTTCGGAAAAGGTGCTTTACAACCTTAAGGATCTCGATTATATAAACTTCGAAAAGCCGTGGTGGCACCAGAAGTTCATCGAGAACGCCGAGGTTTACGGAAAGCTCTACGCCGTCGCGGGCGATATAAACCTCACGACGGTTTCCTACCGCCGCGCGCTCTTCTTCAATAAGACGCTGGCCGCCGATTATCTGAAGGGTATCGATATCTACAAAACCGTTTTTGACGGCAAGTGGACGCAGGAATATATGATCTCGCTCACAAAGGATCTCTACGAGGATCTCGACGGCGACGGAAAGGACAGTCCGGCGGATTTCTACGGCTATTACGCTAACGCGTCGGGCGACTCGTTCCCGGTAGGCGCGGGAATCACCTACACGAAAAAGACCGCGGACGGCGGCTATGAGTGGGATTTTTTCAACGAGCGGAACAATGACATAATCGAACGCTTCTATTCGATGTACAAGAACAATCCCGGAATCTACTTCAACGATCAGGACGACACTATAGAACAGGATCGGTTTGCCGAGGGGCGTTGTATCTTCTTCTCGTATATGTTCAACTACACCGAAAAGCTCCGCGACATGAAGCAGGAGTACGGAATCATTCCGATGCCGAAGTATGACGAGGCGCAGAGCCAGTATTACAGCATCGCGAACGACAACTATTCGCAGATCGCCGTTCCGCTGACCGTTAAGGACGAGAAGATGGTCGGAGCGTTCCTCGAACTCGCCGGAGAATATTCCTACAAGAAGGTCATCCCGGCTTACTACGAGGTCGCGATGAAGGGAAAATATCTCCGCGACGACGAGTCCTGCCGGATGTTCGATCTGATAATCGACAGTGCTTGGTACGACTTTGCGAACATCAACACGAGCGCGGTCGGGGATCCGGTCTTCATCACGCGTCAGGCGTCGTATCACCGCGACGGACAGAATTTCGCCTCTATGTGGGCGGCGCGCAAGGATGAGCTGACCTCAAAGCTTCAGGCACTGCTTGATAACTATAAAAGCTGACTTCACCCCTGATTACGAAATTGTTTCGTAATCAGGGGTATTGACATTTCGCACAAGATATGGTAGAATAGTGATACCGAAATTTCAATGAGGTGAACACAATGAAGGTTACAATAAATCCCGAAAAGCCTGTCGGCAAAATCAAGCCGATGAACGCCGTCAACAACGGCCCGAAATACGCCAAGAACGCCGACCAGAACTCGACGAACCTCCCCGAGTACAAGGCCGCGCGGATTCCCTACGCGCGCACGCACGACGCCGCGATTTACTATTCCTACGGCGGCGAGCATACGGTTGATATCGGAAACATTTTCCCGGACTTCGACGCTGATCCCGAGCTTCCCGAGTCCTACGACTTCGCGCTGACCGACTTCTATCTCGAAGGAATCGCGGCCGCCGGAACCGAGACTTTCTATCGTCTCGGCAACAAGATCGAGCACTGGGTCAAGAAATACGGCATCTATCCGCCGAAGGACAATCTCAAGTGGGCGGTCATCTGCGAACACATCATCGCGCATTACAATGAGGGCTGGGCTGACGGCTTCCATTACAATCTCAAATACTGGGAAATCTGGAACGAGCCCGATCTCTATGGCAAATGCTGGATGGGAACGCCAGAGCAGTTCTATGAGCTTTTCGCCGTCACCGCGAAGCATCTGAAGGCGAGATTCCCCGATCTGAAGATCGGCGGCCCGGCCGTCACCGGATACAACATTGACTGGCTGACTCCCTTCTTTGAGAAGCTGAAGGCCGAAAATGTTCCGATGGACTTCTATTCGTGGCACTGCTACGCACACGACGTCGACAGCGTGATCTGGAACGAACGCCGTCACCGTGAGCTGCTCGACAAGTACGGCTACACGAAGACCGAGTCGATTCTCAACGAATGGAACTATGTCCGCGGCTGGTCGGATGAGCCCTGGGCTTACTCGCTGGCGACCGAGAAGAACGTCAAGGGCGCGTCGTTCGTCGCGGCGGTCATTTCGGCGTCCCAGAACGAGCCGGTCGATATGCTTATGTACTACGACGCCCGGATGAATTCCGGAATGAACGGAATGTTCAATATCGACACCTACCGTCCCGGAAAGACCTACCCGGTCATGTACGCTTGGAGCGACCTTGCGGAGCTTGAGAATCAGTGCGAGGCGACCTGCGACGTTCCGGATATCTATGTCGTTTCGGCGGCGAAGGACGGAAAGTCGATCTCGATGATCACCTACTTCACCGACAACGACGACGCGCTCCCGATAACCTTCACGGTCGAGTTCCCGTCAGACGCGCTCCGGACGATCTCGCTTCTCGACGATGATCATTTCATGACTCCGGTCGGAAAGATCGCGTCCGACGGCGGAAAGTTCACGCTGACAATGAAGCCGAATACCGTCGTGCTTGTAAAATAAAATATGAATTTCTGAAAACTTTCTCTTATATATATATTGACGGAATACCCCGGTTGCGTGGTATAATATATGTGAAAGAAAGTGAACCGCGCGCGGAGAACTTCTTCGCGCGCGGTTTTTACATAAGGAGGAAATTTTTATGAAACAGACAGCCGGACATGACGCGCTCGGAGAGTTCGCGCCCGAATTCGCGCGGCTCAACGACGACATTTTATTCGGAGAGGTATGGTCGGGCAACGAACTGACCTTAAAGCAGCGTTCAATCGTTACGGTTTCGGCTCTGATCGGAAAGGGAATCGTCGACAGCTCGCTCAAATATCATCTTGAAACGGCGAAAAAGCACGGAGTCACCCGCCGCGAGATGGCCGGGCTTCTGACTCACATCGCGTTTTACGCGGGCTGGCCGAACGCCTGGGCGGCGTTCAGAATGGCAAAGGAGGTCTACGCCGACGACGCGGCCGCGGCTCACGGCGGATTTTTCGGACTCGGACAGCCGAACGAGGCTTACGCTAAGTATTTTATCGGAAACAGCTATTTGAATCCGCTAACCGAGCCGGGGGCGGTTCTTGCGCCCGCGAACGTGACCTTCGAGCCGGGATGCCGGAACAACTGGCACATCCATCACGCGACGTCGGGCGGCGGACAGCTTCTCATCTGCCACGACGGCGAGGGATGGTATCAGGAGGAAGGTAAGCCGGCGGTAAGTCTTGTCCCCGGCTCGGTCATCATGATCCCGGCGAACGTCAGGCACTGGCACGGCGCGAAGGCCGATTCGTGGTTCTCGCACATCGCGATCGGAGTACCCGGTGAGAACGCGTCGACCGAATGGTGCGAGGCGGTTTCGGACGAGGAGTACTCGAAGCTCGGAGAATAAAATCAGACAGAAATGAACTGTCGGCTGAGATTATGGATTTTTAGTTTGACAGAAGCCCCAGAGGGGGCGCGAAGCGCGGCCGCAGGCCGCGCTTCGCGTGTTCCGGCGCGCTGCGGCGCGCAATCGACCTCGCAGGGCGAGGCCGACGGCACTTCGTGCCGCCTTCGGCCGCCGTGCTTTTTCCATCCCCATAGCAGCAAAGACGGACTGCCGCGTTCGCGGCAGTCCGTCTTCATGTCATTCGAAGGATTTCAGGAAGTTGTTGAGATTCTGCACGATCGAAGATAGGTTCGACGCGATGACCGAGACGTAATTCTCACTGCCCGAGTCGGCGAGGTTTTGGAACTCGAGGAGAATGTCGGAGGTTATTCCGAAGACGCGCGCGAACCCGACGCCGCGGGTGCTTCTGATGATCTGGAGCATCTCGATCGAGTCGTCATTGCGGAGGCCCTTCTGCGAGAGCGATACGTCGTAGTACTCGGGAAGCACGGTCTGAAGGCTCTCATACAAAAGCGCGTCGAGGACGGTTCCGGTGAACTCGGGATCCTTTATGTTGTCCGGAACGGTCAGTACGCAGGAGCTCGCGCTCATCATCGTGTAGTAGGATTCCTGATTATCGTCGTACTTCGGGTAGGGAAGAAGTCCGAAGGTCGTCTTCATGTCGCGCATGACGTTCGCGGTCTTTAATTCGCAGGTCAGGAAGACCGCGCGCTCGTCGCGGAAGATGCCGTAGTAGTAATCCTCGTTCGTACTCATCGTGTCTCCGGTACGGTTTCCGTTTGCGCGGTCGAGGAGCCTGAAGCACTTTTCGAGCGTCGTGTAGAGGTGTTCGTTCTGGAGATCAAGCTTGTAGCCGCCGTTTTCCTCCTTGATGAGCTTGTTTCCGGCGGAGTAGATCATGCCCTCGATTGTCGTCGGGTGATGCGAGATGCCGTAAATCGCTTTGCCGCTCTTTGAGTAGATGAACGACTCGTCGCCGTTGAGCGAGGCGTCCGCGGTAACGTATTCCTGACACTTGTCAAGCGTCCATTTTCCGTCGCGCACAAGCTGGTAAGGGTATTCCAGCTTCCGTTCGTCGAGCATATCCTGATTGAAGAGCACGACTCATGACATATCAAGCGACATCAGATGCAGAGGACTCGTGACGGCGTAGAGCTCGCCGTTTATCGTCAGCGTGTCGACCATCACCTGATCCCACCATTCCCCGGTGAGATACATTCCGGGGAGCTTGTAGAGGTCGTAGAGGTAACCGTCGGTGACAGCCGCCGGCTTGAAGGTGACCGGAATGTACGCCGCGTCGTAGGTGGTGTCTCCGGGAATTATGCTGCTCATCAGAAGATCGGTCGAGTTTCCCGCCTCAAACCAGCCGATGCAGTGCTGATTGACCTCGTTAAACTTGAACCAGAGCTTTTCCTCGACCTTGCGGTTGCGGTTGTAGATCGCGTCGTCGAGACGGTCGACGTTCTGCTCGGCAAAATCGAGTGCCATCACGCAGTCCCACATACTGTCATAGTTCATCACGGTGAATTCTCTTCAGCCGTAATCCTTGTCGGGATACTGATATCCGACCGGCTTGGCGGCTGTCGTGGTTTCTTCGCCGTCTGACGCTGTCGTGGTCTCGGGGTGATCGGACGGGGTGCTTCCACAGGCGGCGGTTGTCAGTACGGCCGCGAGCAGAATGAGTGAAGTGAGTTGCTTTCTTTTCCTTCATGTGAAATCGAGAACATTATAACATGGTTTTTTCGGGGTTGAAAGAGACACATATGAGCCAAATGTAAAAATAATAATAACAGAAAAACGCCCGTGACGCCTTTTGCGGGGACACGGACGTTTTTTATGGTCAGCGGTTATTTGAGCTTCGCGTAATCCTCATAGGTCTTGTCAAGCGCGGTCTGAGCCGCGGAGAGCTTGGTTTCGATCGCGGAGGTTATGTTCGCGTCCTTTGAGAGGGGAGCGATTACCGTCGCGTTCAGCAGTCCGCCCCACGCGTAGGTGTATTCCGGATCGTAGATGCGGTTTTCGAAGATTATGTCGAGCATCTTTCCCGATTCCTCGTCGCGCGCGCTCTTGGTCTTCAGAACGTTGTCGTAGTAGGCCGATTTCACGTTGTAGTATCCCTCGGCCGAGAGAGCCTCGATGATCGCTCCGGTGCGCTCAAGATCGGTGGCGGTTGTCGGGATCGTGATCGAGTTCGAGCAGCCCGTGCTTACCATCGAGTAGTAGTTGTCCTGCGCCTCGTCGTATTTCGGGGTCGGAATGATTCCGAAGTCGATCTCCATCGCGCGGAAATGCGTCACGCGGACAAGTCCCGCCATGTTGAAGAGCGCGCGTCCGTCGCTGAAGGCCGGATCCAGAATCTCGCCCCAGACATCCTTGGAGGCCTGATCGTAGAATTTCGACGCGAACATCGTGATGTCGTAGTCGCAGTTGAGCTTAACGGCCTTGGTGAAGGCGTCGTAGAACTTCTCGGACTTCACGTTGAACTCGAACTTACCCGAGTCGCCGCGCTTTGTCGCGCTTGTTCCCGAGCCGATCATCAGCGCGTAGGTGTTGATATCCTCCGAAATGAGTCCGTACTGATCCTTCGCGCCCATCTTTCCGTCGCTGTCAAGGTTGTCGGCGACCTCGGCCGCGAACTCGTTCATTTTGTCGATCGTCCATTTTCCGCTGTCAACGAGCTCGTAGAGATCGGGGAGCTTGTAGTCTTCGGCCATCTTCTTGTTGAAGAGGATCGCGAGCGTCGCCTCGTCGTCCATGATCAGCAGATCTCCCGTGACCGCGAAGGCTTTGCCGCCGATCGAGAGCTGGTCGATCGACTTCTGATCGTACCAAGGCTTTGTGAGATCCATGTACGGAACCGTCGTGAGGTCGGTGAGAAGTCCTTCTGACGCGAGATTTCTGAGCATATCGTTGACGCTTCCGGTCGCCATGTCGTAGTCGTCGGAGCCGGAGAGGATCGATGGGCGGAGGTCGGCTGAGATGTTCCATGCGTTTACCGTCGCGGGAATGTCGACAAATTTCACGCCGAAGCGGTCGGATACGGCGAGATTCCGTTTATAAATCGCGTCGTTGATTATGTCGCCGTTTTCCTCGCTCGCGGCGATGTCCTTCGACTTCCAGTAGACGTTTGTGGTTCCTCTCGTGAGGACGCGGAACTCGTAGCCGTCCCAGCGTTTGTCGGGAAGCTCGGGTTCAAGGCGCGAGGTCGTTTCCACGTCCGTGGTGTCGGATGAGGTGTCGGGATTTGTCGTGACCTGAGTTTCGCCCTGAGAGCCGCAGGAGGCGGCGAGGAGCGATACTAAGATGAGTGAGGTGATGAGTCTGCGTTTTATTTATTTTCTCCTTAAAAAGTTATGTGATGGCTTGTGATTCCGGGGCGTTTGCCGTCGGGGATTGATTCGGGGATGACATCGTACATCCAGTCCGCCGACGAGCCTTCGATTTCGAGCGCGCTTTCCGAGAGCGTTATTACCGCGCTCTGCGGCGAGTCGAAGAACCATGTGTTTTTCGCCTGAGAGAGCGAGCGGAGATCGGTTTTTTCGAGCTTTGTGGGATTTCCGTTCTCGTCATAGTCCTGAAAATCGAAGGTTTGGCCGGGGAGATAATGCTGTTCGGCCATCGGATACCAGAAGCCGTTCCGGACGGTGTTGCAGTCGAGATAGATCACGCCGTCGATTTCGTGAAGATGATCGGTGTGGTAGTGGCCGTTTATCGCGAGGACGACGGTTTTTTTCTCCGAGTTGACCTTTTTTATTATCTCGCGGACGCTTGTCCAGTCGTAGGACGGGGTCTGCGGGAGCTTCGCGGTGAAGTCTGCGTGGCTCACAAGGACGCAGAGAAGATCGTTTTGCCCGGCGTCGATAAGCGTTTTTTCAAGCCATCTGACCTGAGCGGGGCCGAGCGCGTTCGTGCGTCCCGCGCCGCTCGGCGGCCCCCAGCTCGCCGGGAGATTGTGCACCCATTTTTCTTCGAAATACGAATAATTCGTGTCGAGGCAGACGAATCTGAAGCCGTTCATGTCGAAATGATAATATCCGATTCCGGGCGAAAAGCTTCCGTCGGGCGTTCCGTAGATGACCGGACGGTTTGAAAGGCGCGGCGTGACGAATTCCATTGTGTTTCCGGGCGTTTCAAGCTCGTGATTTCCGTAGATTCCATACGCGGGGAGGCCGGATCTGTTTTTCAGAAATGTATCGACGATCTCCTTTGAGCCCCTGTAATCGTTGCAGAAATCACCCGCGTGGAGGATAAGCTCTGACCCCGAGGCGTGCGCGCGGTCGATTATCGCTTCAAGATCGGCGACGGTTGACGCGTACATACGCTTTTTATAGTGGAGATCCGAGAAGAGTGTGAATTTTATCTTTCGTTCCATAATGTCATCCTGTCTTTGAAAACTAGAATTATAATCTGAAATTATAAATTGCAGTGAAATGCAAATTCTGCAAAAATTATATCACAAAATCCGCTGTTTGTCAAGAGATAAATCGAAAAAGCGCAAAAAAGATACGTGTTTTTTACAGAACGCGTATCCTGGAGGGAAGTTTATGGTTGGGCGTTGCTGTTCGTCAGCCGAGCTTAGCGTAAGCTCCTGCTTAATGAAAACTTATTATGCAATGTTTCCCAACAGTAATAGCGGCTCGCCTATCTGAAAATGCCAGCCGGATTCTCCGGCTGGCACAGGCAATGAAAAAGATAATTAGTATGAATCAGTGTTTTTTTCTGAGTGCCACGAACGCGCCTGCCGAAGCCGCGAGCACGAGCAGAGCGAGTGCCGAGGCGTCAGCCGTCTGAGCGGCGGTGTTGGTCTTGGGAGCGGCCTGAAGCACGAACGCTATCGAACCCATCTCCTCGGCGACCCAGTTCGCGCCGGTGGTGGCATCAGAACGTATGAAGACGTTTCCGCCCGACGCGTCCTTATCGGTGTAGACGAAGAAGAAGGGAAGCTCGTATCCGGCCTTGATCTTCTTCAGTTCTCCGGTCATGTCGAAGACCTTCGCGCCCTCGCCCGAACGTCCCGCGCCGTTCACGCAGATCTCGGTCCACGGAATCGCGACCTCGAAGCTGTAGTTGATTCCCGAGGCGGAGTACTTTGTTCCGAAAGCTTTGAGTCCGGTGTAGTTCTTGACATTCTGCTCGCCGTCCTTGGTGGAGCGGAAAGCGTCGGCCTCGACATAGCACTCGCCGTCATTTACCGCGATACAGAAGATAACGGGATGAGTTCCCTTGACGATCGCGCCGGGGTTGAAGCCGAGCTGGAAGGAGTCGGTCTTGCCGAAGGGGCAGGAATCCTTGAGCGAATCCTTTGTGACCTGATTGTTCGTCGTGTCGCCCTCGACCGTGATGCCGAGATAAAGATTCTTCGCGTCCCACGCGGAGTAGATCGTGAACTTTTCGGTTCCCCACTTGGTTCCGGCCCAAGTTCCCTCGGTGTTCTTGCCCGAGCCGTCGAGGACGAGCGGAGTGCAGTTTCCGTATTCCTCAACCGATATCTTGCCGTCCTGAACCGGAGCCTTCTTAACGCCTCCGGCGTTTATTTTGATATCGCCGATCGCGGCCGACGCGCTGGTACCGAGAAGCGACGCGGTGAGAAGCGCGGTTCCGAGGAGCTTTGTGATGTGTTTCATATGATTATCCTTTCGTATGTGAAATTTACGGAAAAATCGTTCAGTATGACGTCATGAACTGTATATATTATATCACGCGCTTCACCGCTTGTCAATGACGCGGATTTTCATGTGATTGATTTATATTATCCTGATTTCGCGGATGATATTGATTTTCCAGCGGATTTATGATATAATATAACCGGGAGCTGATGAAAAATGGAACTTCGCGAGGAATTCGGGCGTCTCAGGGAAGAGCATGAGAAAAATCAGTACGACATAAATCTTAAAAGTATCGGCGAAACGGCTCAGTATCTCCGGGAGTTCGTTCCTATGGAGCTTTTCTTCAAGCGGATCTTCGACTCGGAGATTTCAGAGGACATCTGGGGATTTTCGAATTATTACTACGAGAAATACCGATTCAATTTTCAGTACGCCGACACGAATATCTCGGTCGCCAGGCATTTCAGATACGATCGGCATGTGATGCACGTCCACGATTTCTTCCAGATAAATTACTGTTTTTCGGGCGAGGGAAGCGTTCTCATAGGCTCTGAGGACAAAAAAAGAAAGCCGACCGAGCTTAAACTCGGAAGGGGCGATTTCAATCTGATCGCGCCCGAGACCCCGCACACGGTCAGGGCGTTTTGCGACGACTGCGTGATAATCAAATACTACATAAGGCGAAGCACATTCGAGAAGACCTTTTTCGCGTGGCTTTCGGCCGACGACATTCTCTCAGGCTTCTTCCGGAACGCGATGTGGGGCGGGAGCGGCGCGTATGTCAATTTCAGAACCGCCGGCGACGAGGAGGTCGAACGGCTCGCGCTTTCGATCTACATGGAGCTTATGAATCACCGCGCGTATTATGGAATTCTCGGCGAATCGAAGCTGACCGAGCTTTTCTGTCTTCTGGTGCGCGACCATCTGAAAACAGCTCAGACCGTGACTCAGAGGATGCGGAGCGACGGCGGCGCGGGGCGGATTTTTGCGTATCTCCGCGAGAGCTATCAGACGGCGACGCTTGACGGCGCGGCGCGCGAGCTTGGATACACGAAGAACTATCTCTGCCGCGTACTCAGGCGGACGACCGGAAAGACCTTCTGCACGCTGTTAAACGAAATCCGGGTCGACGCGGCGAAAAAGCTTCTTCTCGGCGGACACGAAAATGTCGCTGAGGTCGGGCGGCTTGTCGGATACAATTCGGACGAGCATTTTCACCGGATTTTCAAATCAATCGCGGGAAAGTCGCCGCTTGAGTGGCTGACGCTCGCGCGGAACTGACAAAAAATCTCCCGGCCGGAAGTCGGCACGGGAGATTCTGTTATTTTTTGAAGACTATCTTCACGGTCGTGCCTTTTCCGACCTCGCTTTCGAGCGAGATCTTTCCGCCAAGGCAGATGACCGCGTGCTTGACGATCGAAAGCCCGAGTCCGGTTCCCGACGGCTCGGAGGAGTTATCCTTCGCGCGGCTCTTGTCGACACGGTAGAATCGCTCGAAAACGTGCGGCTGTTCGCTCTTCGGAATGCCGGTTCCGGTGTCCGAAACGCTCGCCGTGACGCCGCTTTCGTCATTTCCGACGTTTATCATGACCTTTCCGCCGTCGACGTTGTACTTGATCGCGTTGTCGATAAGGTTTTCGAAGATTTCGGCGATCAGTCGCTTCGAGCCTTGAATCGACGCGGATTTGCCCGATACTTCGAGCGTGATATCCTTCGTCTTCGCCTTTTCGGCCAGACGATCAGCCGCCGATTTTGCCTCGGTGAGTAGATCGACCTCGACCTTTTCGCCGACGATTCCCTCGTCAAGTCCCGAGAGCTTGATTATGTCGCCGATCAGCGCGAGAAGTCTGGTGGCTTCCGAATGGATGTGGCCGACGAAGCGCGGGAGATCCTCGCTCTTTACCATGCCGTTTTCGATCAGCCCGACGCTTCCGATGATGCCCTGAAGCGGGGTTTTCAGCTCGTGTGAGACGTTTGCGGTGAATTCGCGTCTGGCCGACTCGGCGCGCTCGCGCTCGGTGACGTCAAAAGCCAGTATCGCGCTTCCGATATGCTCGCTGTCCGAGTCGATCCGGCTTATGTCGAGCTGCCATACCGAGTCACCGAAGTTCCGGATCAGCTCGGAATGACCCTCGGCGACGGCTTTTTTAATCGCCGCGGTCGTCTCGGGCGTACGGTCGACCGTCAGGAAATCGCTTCCGATACAGTTGTCGTCGGCCTTGAAGAGCTTCTTCGCGGTCGGGTTGACGCTGAGGATGATTCCATTTTTGTCGAGCAGAACGAGTCCCTCGCGGAGATTCGACGTGATCTGAGTGAACTCGTCGGTGCGGCGGTGAAGCTCGCGGAGCTTCGAGTTTATCGCCTCGCGCTGTTTGTCGACGCGGCAGAGAAGCGGCGAGAGTTCGTCGTAGGTGTCGTTTTCGAGCGGATGATCGAGGTCGAGCTTATCGAGCGGCTCGACGATTTTTTTCGCCAGCCTGCGCGCGAGAAAATCGGTGATCAGAAAGGCCGCGAAGAGGATTATCACGGTCGGCCAGAACATTCCGACGAGCAGAAGTCCGACAGTCGCGCGGCTTACCGAGATGCGCAGAATGTCGCCGTTTTCGATTTTCTTCGCGAAGTAGATCGTTTTTTCAAGGAGCGTCGACGAATATCTGACGCTCTCGCCCTCCCCCTTTGACAGGGCGTCGTGGATCTCGATCCGGTCGGCGTGATTTTCGAGCGTCGAGGCGTCGCGCTTCGTGTCGGCTAGGACATTTCCGTCGGGTGCGATCAGCGTCAGGCGATAGCGATCCGATTCCACCTTGCCGAGATAATCGGTGCCGAGCCTTTCGACCGACGTCACCGCGAAATTAAGCGTCTCGCGGAGCTGTTCCTTCTGAAGCTTCGTGAAATAATCGTAGAGAAACATAGTCACGACAAGGCATCCGATGAGCAGAGCCGCCGTCACCGAGAGCATTATCGCGCGGAAAATTTTCTTTGTCATACAAACCTCATTTCGTCTCAAGCCGATAGCCCACGCCGCGGACGGTTCCGATCAGCTCGCCGTATTTTCCGAGCTTCTGACGGAGAGTGCGGATGTGCATATCGACCGTCCGCGTCTCGCCGAGGTAATCGACGCCCCAGACCTTTTCCATCAGTCCGTCGCGCGTGAAGGCGATTCCGGGATTTGAAAGGAAGAGCTTGAGAAGCTCGAATTCCTTGAAGGTCAGCTCAACCCGCTCGCCGTCGGCCGTGACGGTGTGTCCGGTCGGGTCGAGTACGAGTCCGTCCTTCGCGAGAACCTTCGCGGCCGGAACCGGGCTTACGCGGCGGAGAACCGCCTTGACGCAGGAGATGAATTCCATCACGCCGAAGGGTTTGGTGAGATAATAATCGGCTCCGAGGTCGAGTCCGGTGATCTTGTCGTATTCCGCACCCTTTGCCGTCGCCATGACGACCGGGATCCGCGAAAATCTCGGATCGGCCTTCATTCTCCGTAAAAGCTCGATTCCGTCGATTCCGGGGAGCATCACGTCGAGAACGACGAGCTCGGGCGTGACTTTGTTCAGTTTTTCGAGAAATGAGTCTCCGTCGGGGAAGCCGACCGCCTCGAATCCGACAGAGTTCAGCGCGTAGACCTCGATGTCGCGGATCGACGCGTCGTCTTCAACGCAGAAAATCATGTCAGAACCTCCTTGGGAAATCCTGAGTCAGTGTTTCCCGTGTGGATTCCCGTCACCGAGAAGATCACCCACTCGGCGATGTTGACCGCGTGGTCGCCGATCCGCTCGAAATATTTCGCGATCATGAGGATATCGAGCGCGTATTCGGCGTCGGATTCTCCGCCCTTGTTTTCGGCGATCTTCGCGATAAGCTCGTGTTTTACCCTGTCAAAGCAGTTGTCGACGATATCGTCGTCGGCGACGACCTTTTTCGCGAGCTCGAGGTCGCTCTTCACGAAGGCGTCGACGCTCTCGGTCACCATTCCGATCGCGGCCTCGGCCATGTCGGAAATAAGCGCGGCGTTTTCGCTCTTCTTTCCGGCGAGGAAGGAGATCATCTCGGCGATGTCGCTCGCCTGATCTCCGATGCGTTCCATGTCGGTGATCATCTTGAGAGCCGCCGAAATCTGCCTCAGATCCTTCGCGACCGGCTGCTGCCTTAAGAGAAGCCTTAAGCAGAGCGTTTCGATATCGGTCTCCTTCTTGTCTATTTCGGAATCTATCGGCGCGACCTTCGCGGCGAGCGCGGGACTTCCCTCGGTCAGTGCCTTCGCGGCGAGCGCGATGACCTCTTCGCAGAGCGCGCCCATTTCTATGAGTTCATTCTTGAGTTTCGCGAGTTCTTCGTCAAATCGGTTTCTCATTATCCGAACCTCCCGGTGATATAGTCCTCGGTCCGCTTGTCGGTCGGATCCGAGAAGATTTTTTCGGTCTTTCCGTACTCGACAAGCTCGCCGAGCAGGAAGAAGGCCGTGCTGTCTGAAATTCTGACCGCCTGCTGCATATTGTGCGTCACGATGACGATCGTGTATTTGTCGCGGAGCTCACTGCAAAGCTCCTCGATCTTTGACGTTGAGATCGGGTCGAGCGCGCTGGTCGGCTCGTCCATCAGGATCACGTCGGGCTTTACCGCGAGCGCGCGGGCAATGCAGAGCCGCTGCTGCTGACCGCCGGAAAGTCCGAGCGCGTTCTTTTTGAGGCGATCCTTGACCTCGTCCCAGATCGCGGCGGAGCGGAGCGATTCCTCGACGATCTCGTCGAGCTTGGCCTTCTGCCTGATTCCGTGCGTGCGCGGACCGTAGGCGATGTTGTCGTAGATGCTCATCGGGAAGGGATTCGGCTTCTGGAAGACCATTCCGATCTGGCGGCGGAGTTCGCTCACGTCGACATCGGGCGCGAAGATATCGCTTCCCTTGTATTTCACGTCTCCGGTGATTTTCACGCCGGGGACGAGGTCGTTCATGCGGTCAAGGGTCTTAAGGAAGGTAGATTTTCCGCAGCCCGACGGGCCGATGAGCGAGGTTATCGCCTTTTCCTCGATATTTATATTGATGTCCTTCAGAGCTTGATGCGTGTTGTACCAGAGGCAGAGATCGTTTACTTCAATTATATTCATAGCTGTTTCTTCCTTTTGCAATAGTCTGAGATGAGTCCGGCGGCGAAGTTGATTCCGAGGGTCAGGATCATGAGTATCGCCGCGATCGCGAAGGCGACGCCGAATTCACCGCGTTCCTTGGCGTAGACGTAGAGCGCGACGGTAAGCGTCGCTCCCGAACTCATCAGTCCGTCGATGAAACCGCTTAGCGTGTGCGCGACTCCGGCCGTGAAGAGCAGCGCGGCCGATTCGCCAAGGATTCGTCCGACCGAGAGGATACATCCGGTCACGACTCCGTCAATGCAGCCCGGAAGCACGACAGTCCGGATCACGCGCCACTTGCTCGCGCCGAGTCCGAACGCGCCGTCGCGATAGCTCTGCGGCACGGTGCGAAGGCTCTCCTCAGTCGTCCGCATGACGGTCGGGAGATTCATTATGACAAGCGTCAGCGCGCCGGCCAGAAGCGAGGTCTGGAGCTTGCAGAACTGGCAGAAGAAGAGCATTCCGACAAGTCCGTAGATGATCGACGGGATTCCCGAGAGGGTTTCGGCCGTGAACTCGACGAAGGCGACGAGCTTGTGATTCGACGCGTATTCGGTCAGATAAACCGCCGCGCCGACTCCGAGCGGGACGACGATTATAACCGTCGCGAGGACGATGTAGATCGTGTTCAGAATGTCGGGGAGGATTCCGATTGAGTCGTCGAGATAGCTCAGCGAGGTGGAGAGAAGCTTCCACGTGATGTTCGGGATTCCCTTTGCCAGCACGAAGACTATCATGAAAGCGACGAGCGCGACGGTCAGTCCGGCCGAGAGGTACATGAGCCCTTTCAGAATCGCCGAGCGGATTTCGCGTTTTCTTTTGAAATTCATTACGAGCCCTCCTTACCGGATTTTCTGAGAAGCAGTCCCAGAAGCACGTTTATTATCATTATGAAGACGAATAGAACGAGCGCGATAGAGAAGAGAGCCTGCTGCTGGAGTCCGCTTGAGTAGGCCATTTCGCTCGCGACGGCGGTCGTCAGGAATCTGACGCTCTCAAAGATCGACGGCATATTCGGCGCGTTTCCCGAGACCATCATGACGGCCATCGCCTCGCCGATCGCGCGGCCGACTCCGAGAACGACCGCGGCGGCGATTCCGCTTTTCGCGGCCGGAACCGAGACGTTGAAGTAGGTTTCGATCGGGGTCGCGCCGAGCGCGAGCGACGCGTCCTCGTATTCCTTCGGCACGGCGTCAAGCGCGGTGACCGAGATCTTGATTATCGACGGGAGGATCATAATCGCGAGGATTATGATCGCGGCGAGTAGCGACGCGCCGTCGGGGATTCCGAAGATTTTACGTATTCCGGGGACGAGTACGAGCATTCCTACGAGTCCGTAGACGACCGACGGGATTCCGGCGAGGAGGCTGACGGCGTTGCCGACGATCGACCTGACCTTCGGCGGCGCGACCTTTGAGAGGTAGACCGCGGTCAGAAATCCGATCGGGACTCCGACCACGATCGCGCCGCAGGTGCCGTAGACGCTGGTCAGAATGAAGGGAAGGATTCCGAACCGCGGAGTCGCGGCGGTCGACGCCCAGACCTTACCGAAGAGGAATTTGAAGAGTCCGATCTCCTTTATCGCCGGGAGACCCGATATAATGAGGTAGAACGTGATGAGAAGCACGCATCCGACCGTCACGAGTCCGAGAACCGTGAAGATGATCCGCATGACGAAATCCAGCGTGAGCTTTCGTTTATGTTTCATAATTTGCCGCTCCTTTCAAAAACGGGACAAGCTCTGACGTCAGGAACGCCAGAGCAATTCAGGGGAACGCTGATTTTAGGTTGTTTTCACGCGAAAAAGCCCATAAATTCAAGCCTTTTTCGCGTGAAAACTCCAATTATTTCAGCTTATCCCCACGGATTTTAGTTTGCGGCGACCGCTCCGGCGGCCGAGATGATGCCCGCGGCGTCCTTTGAGGTGGCGTAGTCGAAGAATTTCTGAGCGGCTTCAGAGAGCTTGGTGTCCTTCTTGGTCACGAGTACGAAGGGACGCTGGATCTTGTAGGAGCCGTCCTTGACCGTTTCCTCGGTCGGGGTGATTCCGGCGACCTTCAGAGCCTTGACCGAATCCTTGATCGAGGCGAGGGAAGCGTAGCCGATCGCGTCGGGGTTCTGCGTTACGGTCGTGATGACGTCGCCGGTCGAGGTCAGCTCCTGACGGTACTTGCAGCTATCTTTGGTCTTTGTGATCGACTCGAAGCCGTCGCGGGTTCCGCTGGCCGCCTCGCGTCCGATGAGGACGATCGTGGCGTCCGCGCCGCCGACGTCCTTCCAGTTCGTGATCTTTCCGGTGTAGATGTCGGCGATCTGTTCGATCGTGAGATCCTCAACCTTGTTGGAGGGGTTTACGATGACCGCGATTCCGTCGTAAGCGAGCGTAGTTCCGACGAGTCCGTCGGCGACCTCCTCGTCCTTGAGCGCGCGGCTCGAGAGTCCGATGTCGCAGGTTCCGGCCTTGACGGCGTTGATTCCGGATCCGGATCCGGTCGGGTTATATGTAAAGCTGATGCCTTTGTTGGCGTTGGTGAAGGATTCGCCGAGCGCGCCGATGACCTTTTCCATCGAGGTCGAGCCGTCGGTCGAGACGCTTCCGGAGGAAGCTCCGCAGGAGGGGAGGATTGTGAGCGCGGCCGCGCAAAGGAGCGTGAGTACTTTCTTCGTAATGTTCTTCATGACAATTACCTCTTTTTTATTATTTTTCCTTGGTACGACAATATTATAATCCGTCAAGGTAAAAAACAAAAGAGAAGTCGTGTAAAATCCGTGTCAAATTACGGAGTTACACGACTTTTTTCAGTCAAGGTTATAGATCGTCAGCGTGTCCGAGAGAATCAGCGCGACCTTCATGTTTTCGGGATCGAATATCGCGGCGTCGTAGGGGAGATCGGGGAATTTTCCCTCCGAGATGTTCGTCTCGACGGCCATCCCGCCGATGTATTCCACTTTGTAAATATCGTTCGAGTCGGTCGGGAATCCGGGCGAGGTCGAATAGATTCCGGATCCGCTCACCGAAATCGGCGCGGAAGAGAGGTTATAGACGCGCTTTTCCCCGGTTTCGCAGTCGTAGGAATTAAAACTGATGTAGCATTCCCAGCCCCGGACGTTGTAACAGAGCGTTTCGCCGACAAAGCACTTCGGGATCGGCTTTGAGAATTTCTGCGCGTCGTCTGACAAATCTGACGATTCGATAAGAAGCTTTTCCCCGGTCGCGGAATCGGTGACGAAGATGCCCGAGTCGGATTCGGAAGCCGTGAAGCGGCCGCTTTCCGAGACGATCGGAGATTCTTCCGGGTCGATGAGTCCGTAATCGGTTATCGCGAGAGTATGAAGATCAACCACAGCGCGGACGAGTTTCTGTCCCGAGTCTGAGCTTACTGAATAGACGAGGGTGACTTCGTCGTCATCAAGCCGGAATTCGGAGGATCTGAGGACGTCGAGCCTGATTCCGGGGTATTTTTCCGAGAGTTCAGCCTTGATCGGGCGGAGTGAGAACGAGGTCGCGGGATCGATTCCGGACTTCAATGGAATTTCCTCGTCCGGTTCGCCGGAATATGAGACGATGATCGAATCCCCGCTTTCGCTGAGCCTTGCAGAGGACGGAGATTTTTTCCGCCTCGCGAAAGGCGTTTCGATGATCTGGGAATCTTCGAGCGCGGCGAGCGAGTAGACAGTATAGCTTTCGTAATATCCTCTCTCAGCGACCGTGACTATCGCGTTTTCCGAGATGACGAGCGGGTAATTCATCGTCGCTGAGCGGTAGATATTCTTTTCGCCCGTCGCGCAGTCGTAGACTCCGATCGCCTCGAACCATTCGTAGCCGAGGATCTTGTAATAAAGCTTGTCGCCGAAAAAGCGCGGATCGATCGGAACGTGCCAGTCGGCCATTTCGGAATTCAGGGATTTTTCGACTACGATCGTCGTTCCGGTCGTGTTGTCGGTCAGCGTGAGGTCGGCGAACTCTTCGGCCTGCGTCGCGGTGAATCGGCCGTCGGATGAAGTGACCGGATCCGGTATCGGTGGGAGCGGAAGAATTTCGGCGGTGGTTTCGGAAGGCTCGGTGACAGGTTCGGCCGGTTCGGGAATCGGGGTTTCGGGCGGATTCGTATCGGAGGTTGCGGCGGGAGCGGCCGTGGTTTCCTCAAGCGGCGGATTTGTTTCGGGAGTATCCGGGGCGGGGGATTTCGAGTCGCAGGCGGCGAGGAGCGTCAGTGTGAGGATGAGCGCGATGGGGAGGATTCGTTTCATGGCGTGACTCCTTTGCTTTGGTGGATGTGTATTAGACGCGGGGAGGCGGGGATTTGTTCCCGTGAATCAAAGAAAAAATCCCCCGACTGTTGTCGAGGGATGGTGAGCCACTGGAGATTCGAACTCCAGACCCTTTGATTAAAAGTCAAATGCTCTGCCAACTGAGCTAGTGGCTCGTACGTTTTATCGTACTATGATATTATACCACAACCGCTCCGGTTTGTCAAGACCTTTTTCGATTTTTTTACGAAATCCGCAAAAAAATCGTCCCGCCAGACGCCTGACGGGACATTTTGCAAGAAATCACAGGCTCTTCGCCTTCTTGTAGTCCTCAACGAACGACGCTAAGAACTCAACCGTGCCGTCGATTCCGAGCTTCGACGAGTCGACCGAGACGTCGAAATTCTCCAGCTTGCCCCATTTCTGCCCGGTGTAGTAGTTGTAATAGTTCGAACGACGCTTGTCGGTCTTGACGATGATGTCCTTCGCCTTGTCAACCGTCACGTCGTGACGCTCGCTCACGTGCTTCGAGCGGAACTCGAGCGGCGCGTGAATGAAGAGCTTCAGAAGATTCGGACAATCGCGGAGCACATAGTCGGCGCAGCGTCCGATGAAAACCGCCGGAGCCTCGTCCGCCAGCCCCTTGATGATATCCGACTGCGTCACGAAAAGCTTGTCGTTTATCGGCATATCAAACGCGATTCCCGCGTTGCCGTTGAAGAAGGAGGAACCCATCGCCAGCGTGTAGAGAAGGCTGTTCGTCGCCTTTTCGTCAGCCTCGCCGACGACATTGTGCGCCATGCCGCTCTTGTTCGCGGCCATCGTGATAAGTTCGTTGTTGTAGAACGCGATTCCGAGCTTCTTCGCGAGCTTTTCGCCGATCTCACGTCCACCGCTTCCGTACTGTCTTCCGATGGTTATGATAAGATTGTTTGTCATGATTTGAAACCTCCGTGTTTTATTATGGAAACGCTCTTGGCAGTTCCTCTGTATCTATTATATCACATCTTCGCGGAAAAATAAAGGGGTTTTTCACATTTTTTACAAATTTTTTCGAATTTTCAGAAAACGCTCTCGACGACCTTTTCGCACGAGTCGGGCGAGTACTTCCAGTACGAGATGTGTCTCGTCTCCTCAGGGACGAAGACGTGACGGCCGGTCTTCGGAATAATTCCGCGGCAGGGATCGACGACGGCGAGCTTGATCTTCATCCGCTCGGGGATGATCGACTTTATGTAGACCGCCGCGCCCTGACCCGGGACGAGATCGTCGCGGTACTCGGCCAGTCCCGCGAGATTCGGTGAAAGCTCGATGAAGACTCCGTAGGGTTCGATCGAGCGGACGATTCCGGTCACGGTCTGCCCGGCCTCGAAGAGCGCGGCGTTCTCCTCCCATGTTCCGAGAAGCTCGCGGCGGCTGACGAAAATCCGGATCGGACGCCCGTTTTCGTCGCGCTCGACCGACCTGACGACGACCGGGAATTCCTCGCCGACCGAAATCCGGTCGCGCGGGTGCGAGATTCTCGAGACCGAGACGCAGTCGATCGGAAGCAGCGAGACGAATCCGCAGCCGATATCTACGAACGCGCCGAAATGCTCAAGATGCGTGACCTTGGCCGGGATTATGTCGCCGGGAGTCAGACCTGAGATGAAGTTCGCGTAGGCCTCCTTCTGGGCTTCGCGGCGCGAGAGCTTTATCTTTCCGTCGCGGATCGAAATTATCCTGAAGCAGACCGGCTTTCCGACGCGGGTGATGACCGCGATATCCTTTATCGGGCTTCCGTCGGGCTCAAAGACGACCTCGTCGCGCTCCATCGTGCCGGCGGTCTGTCCGAGATCGACCGTGAGATCGAGAAAGTTCGAGCATCTGACGGCCGGGGCTTCGAGGATGATTCCCTCGTTCATCGCGCGTTCGAGGTTTTCGGGAGTCGAGAGGTATTCGCGGTTTTCGTCGGTCAGGATGAGGTTTCCCTCGGGCTTGTAGGCGCAGTACATGATTTTTTCCTCCGTTTTTTGTTATTTTTAATGGCTACTCTAATATATTGCCGCGGCTTTGCGAATATGACTATTGACTTTTTCCACAAGTCATGGTATAATATATTGAAGTAAAAGTAAAGGAACAAGGAAAAAATGTCTATCGAGGAAAGGCACCGCGCGATACTCGCGATCATAAGTTCATACGGAAGTATCACGACGGATCGGATACAGAAGGAATTCGGCGTCAGCTATGACAGCGCGAAGCGCGATCTGCGGCTCCTTGAGGAACGCGGACTTCTGCGGCGCACTCACGGCGGCGCGATTCCGGTTTCGGATGAGATAATCCCGCGCCGCGCCGTGACGAACGACTCGCAAAACGCCGGCGGGGCTTCGCCGCTCGCGCTCCACGCGGCGTCGCTCGTTTCGGACGGCGATACGATTTTCGTCCCCGGCGGCGAGACCGGGCTTTCGATAATCGAAAATCTCACGGCCGGAAATCTCCGCGTCGTCACGAACTCGCTTCTCGCGGCGTCGATGCTCAGTCAGAAGAAGGAGCTTAAGTCGATTCTTGTCGGCGGGGAGATTTCGCCCGACGGGAATTTTTACGACGGCTTCGCGATCTCGGCCGTGAGAAAAATGAGATTTGACAAATGCTTTCTTCTCACCGACGGGATCAGCGTCGACTTCGGACTCTCGGAAAGCGATCACGCGGCGGCGGTGTTTTTCTCGGAGGTCTCGATGGCGTCGAAAAAGGTCGTCGGAGTCTTTCCGGCCGGGAAAATCGGGGTCGAGGCTCCGTTTTCGGTCTGCGGAGCCGACAGGCTCTCGTGTCTTATAACCGACGGCGGGGAAGGGCTTCCGGGATTTTCGAAGCTCGGGGTCCGCGTCGTAAGATGTGAGGTGAGTGAATGAAAACGCCGCTCTATAAAAAGCTCGCGGACGAGATCAGAAGCGGAATCTACTCGGGCACGCTCCGCCCCGGCGAAAAGCTCCCGTCAAAGCGCGCGCTGGCCGAGGAGAAAAAGCTCTCGCTGATGACGGTCGTCGGCGCGCTCGAACTCCTCGAGGCCGAGGGGCTTATCTGTTCGATGGAGCGGCGCGGATATTTCGTCGCTAAGGGCGCGGTGGCTCTCTCGCCCGAAAAGCTCAGGCCGCGCGGCGAAGCTCCGAAAAAATCCTCCGGGAAGGACTCCGGAGGGAAGACCGAAATTTTCGATTTCAGATCGTCGGGAACCGCGGTCGAGGGTTTTCCGTTCTACACGTGGGCAAAGCTGATGCGCGAGACGCTCTCGGAAAAGGACACAAAGCTTCTCGCGGCGATCGACCCGAAGGGAGTCTATGAGCTGCGGCTCGAAATCTCAAGAAAGCTCGCGCTGCTCCGCGGGATAAACTGCGAGCCGTCGCAGATCATAATCGGAGCGGGAATCGAGTATCTTCTCGGCCTCGTCTATCAGCTTCTCGGACGGCGTGCCTACGCTTTCGAAAGCCCGGGCTACACAAAGGCGGCGAAGATCTACTCAAAGCTCGGCGCGGGACTGACCTTTCTCCCGGGAGACAGCGAGGGAGTCCGCGCCGATCTGCTCGAAGATTCCGGAATCGAGGTCGTTCAGGTCACGCCGTCGCACAGCTTTCCGCTCGGAGTAGTCATGTCGCCCGAACGCAGACGCGAGCTTATAAGCTGGGTTTCGTCGGGCGAGGGAAGATTCATAATCGAGGACGACTTTGACAGCGAGTTCAGGTACAGCGGACCGAGCTTTCCGAGCCTTTACAGCCTCGACCGGAGCGACCGCGTGATCTATATGAACACCTTCACGAGAACCCTCGCGCCATCGATGCGTATCGGCTACATGGTGCTTCCGCCCGGGCTTACGCGGAAATTCGACGCCGAGATGAATTTCTGCTCGTCGACCGTCCCCGCGCTCGAACAGTACGTGCTGGCGAGATTCATCGCCGACGGCTCGTTTGAGCGGCATCTGTCAAGGATGCGGAGAATCTACAAGAGCCGCCGCGACGTCCTCTGCGGGGAGCTTGAAAGGTTCGGCGAACGAATCGAGGTCATGGGAACCGAGGCCGGAGTCCACATTATCGTGAGGCTGAAGGACGGGCTTTCGGAGTCGGAGGTCGTCAAGAAGACCGCGCGGATGGGAATCCACGTCGCCGGGATTTCGGAATACACGATGCCCGGAACGCCGCCCGGCGCGATACGGAACGCGATCGTGATGAACTTCGCCGGGATCGACGAGGACTCGATCCGGAGGGCGTTTGAAGTTTTTGATCTTCAGGGAGATAATGTATGAAAATAACAGATTTTGAGAAACCGAGGCGTAAGATACGCGTCATCCAGTTTGGCGGCGGAGTTTTTCTCCGCGGCTTCTTTGACGTGATGCTTCAGGAGAGCAACCGGATTTGCGGCGACGATTCCGGCGACGCGGTGATTATCCGCTCGAAGACGACCGGAGAGGATCCGCTTTCAAGGCAGAATTTCATGTACACGCATATCGCGCGCGACGGCGAGCATAAGTCGGTGACGAGGGTCGACTGTATCGATTCGAGTCTGAATCCGGCCGACGATTTCGAGAAATTCCTCTCGCTCGCCGAAAATCCCGACACGACGGCGATCGTCTCGAACACGACCGAGGCCGGGATCGTATATGAGTTCACGCCTGACGTGAACGGCGCGAGGAGCTATCCCGCGAGACTCGCCGCGCTGATTCACCGCCGGATGAAGGCCGGGCTTCCGGGCTTTCTCGTGCTTCCGTGCGAGCTTATCGAAAACAACGGCCTGAAGCTGCGCGAGATCGTTCTCCAGCACGGCCGCGATTTCGGGTTCGGCGCGGGATTTGAGAATTACGTGAAGAACGACTGCGATTTCCGGAACACGCTCGTCGACCGGATCGTCTCGGGAAAGCCGGCCGAGGGCGACGACACCGGGCTTACTTACGAGGACGAGTTTGTCAACACGAGCGAATATTTCAGGCTCTGGGTCATCGAGGGTGGGCCGGATATTACGCAAAGATTCCCGGTTTTCTGTGACCTCGACGGGCTGAAATTCGTAAACGATCTCTCGCTCTGGCGGACGATGAAGGTGCGGATCCTCAACGGCGCGCACACCTCGATGATCCCATACGCGCTCCTTTCGGGAATCGGGACGGTCGGAGAGTGCGTCGCCGACGATAAAATCCGCGGATTCCTCGACAGATGCCTTTTCGGGGAGATCATTCCGTCGCTCGAAGGCGAGTGCGACCTTGCCGACGCGAAGGCCTACGCCGAGGACGTTATCTGGCGGTTCGCGAATCCCTTCATCCACCACAAATGCGAGTCGATCGCGCTGAATTCGGTCAGCAAGTGGAAGGTGAGAGTGCTTCCGAGTCTGCTCGCGTACAGGTCGAAGTTCGGGAAATACCCGCCCTGCCTGACTTTTTCGCTCGCGAAGCTGATCGAGCTTTACAAAAAGCGTCCGCCCGCCGACGATCCGGCGGTCGTTGAGATGATGCAAAGCCGTTCGGTGTCTGAGATTGTCCGCGACGAAAAGCTCTGGGGAGCCGATCTCTCGGCGATAGCTTCGGAGGTTGAGAAGATTGAAAGCTGACGCTTTCAATCGGCATTTTGTGTCCCTATCGCGGTCTTACAACCGCGATTTGGCTCCGCCAACCGTGCCACAAAAAGCAAGAAAGGAAGCTTTTGCTGCGCAAAAGCTATGGTTATAAAAATGTCGGAGTCTGAACTCAGAATCCACCCGGACGACAACGTTGTCGTCGACCTTTCGACCGGGATGAAAATCGCGGCGGCCGATATAAAACGAGGCGAAAAGGTGATAAAATATGGCTATCCGATCGGAATCGCGACGCGTGACATACATAAAGGCGAGCGCGTCCACACCGAGAATCTGAAATCGGCGATTTCAGGTGTCGGCAAGTGGGAATATCATAAATCTGAGGGGCTTGTCGGCGGCGCGGCGGACGAAAAAACGACGCCGACCTTCATGGGCTATCTTCGTCCCGACGGCCGCGCGGGGATACGGAACGAGATCTGGATCATCCCGACGGTCGGCTGCGCGAACTGCACGGCGAAGGTTCTGGCTGAAAAGACGGGCGCGAAGGCTCTGACGCATCAGTTCGGCTGCTCGCAGCTCGGCGGCGATCTCGAAATGACGCGGAAAACCCTCTGCGGACTCGCGAAAAATCCGAACGTCGGCGGTGTTCTGATCCTCGGCCTTGGCTGCGAGGAGAACACGCTCGACTCAATGAAGGCCGAACTCGGCGAGTCCGAGCGGATAAAATACCTGAACACGCAGGACGTTCCGGACGAAATCGATGAGGGGCTTAAGCTCATCGGCGAGCTTTCGGAGGTCATGAAGCATGACGAGAGGGAAGATCTTCCGGTGTCAAAGCTCGCGATCGGCGTCAAATGCGGCGGAAGCGACGGATATTCGGGGCTTACGGCGAATCCGCTCGTCGGTCGGGCGATGGAATCCTTCGCGGCAGGCGGCGCGACGGTGCTGATGACCGAGATCCCCGAGGCGTTCGGCGCGGAGGACGTGGTTCTGTCGCACTGCGCGGATAAGAAGGCGTTCGATGAGGTCTCGGCGATGCTGCACGATTTCCGCGGGTATTACATTAAAAACGGCGAGGGAATTTCGGACAATCCGTCGCCGGGGAATATCGCTGGCGGAATCACGACGCTTGAGGAAAAATCGCTCGGATGCGTTCAGAAAGGCGGAAAGGTCGAGGTTCGCGGCGGGCTTCACTGCGGCGAATGTCCGATGCGCGCGGGTGAAGGCGGGCTTTACATGGTGAACGGCCCGGGAAACGATCTTGTCGCGGTGACGAATCTCGCGGCGGCGGGCGCGGCTCTGATACTCTTCACGACCGGACGCGGAACCCCGCTCTGCGCCCCGGTTCCGACGCTGAAGCTCTCGACGAACAGTCAGCTTTACAAAAAGAAGCCGCACTGGATCGACTTCGATGCGGGACGCCTGATTGAGGGCGTCGATTCCGACCGCCTTTGCGGCGAACTCTGTAAGCTCTGCGTCGACACGGCGTCAGGAAAGCCGACGGTCGGCGAGGCGCGCGGGTACTATGATATCGCGATCTGGAAAAACGGCGTGACGCTGTGAGAATAAGAAAAACGTCAGATTTTGTCTGACGTTTTTTTTCGCGTAGTCACTTTTTTCGGCAGGTGAGGCGAAGCCGAACGCCTTCCGGCAAGGCCGGAAGGCGCAAGATAAGGTATAAACTGACAAATTCGCAGACACAGCATCTGACGTCCGGGATCGGCGGCACGCCGTCGGCTTAAACGTTCATTACGACGGGAAGTATCATCGGCTTGCGCTTTGTCTTCGCGTAGAGGAACTTCGAGAGATCGTCCTTCACGTTACCCTTAAGCTCGGTCCAGTCGGTGATGCCGCTTTCAAGGCATTCGGTCAGGGCGTCCTTCGCGAGCGTCCGTACCTGCTCCATGAGCTGCTCCGACTCGCGTACATACACAAATCCGCGCGAGACAATGTCCGGACCCGAAAGGATCAGACGCTCATCAATGTCGACCGTCGCGACAACCACGATAAGTCCGTCCTGCGCCAAGTGCCTGCGGTCGCGGAGAACGATGTTTCCGACATCGCCCACTCCGTAGCCGTCGACGAGAATCTTTCCCGCCGGAACGACTCCGCCCCACTTCGCGTCGTCCTGTCCGATTTCAAGCACCTTTCCGATCTCAGAGACGAAAATGTGATTCTCGGGCATCCCCATCTCCTGCGCGAGCTTCTTGTGCGTGATAAGATGCCGCTGCTCGCCGTGAATCGGCATGAAATACTTAGGCTTCGTGAGTGCGTGCATAAGCTTCAGTTCCTCCTGGCAGGCGTGGCCGGAGACGTGAACGTCGGCAAGCGCGTCGTAAAGCACCTTCACGTTCTTCCTGTAAAGCTCGTTGATGATCCGTCCGACCAGCTTTTCGTTGCCGGGAATCGGATTCGCGCTGATTATTACGAGGTCGTTCGAGCCGAGCTCGACCTTGTCGTGATCCGAAAACGCCATCCGGTAGAGCGCGGACATCGGCTCGCCCTGACTTCCGGTCGTCACGATCGTCAGATGATTGTCCTTGTAGCGTCGGATTTCGTTTATGTCGATGAGCGTTCCGTCCGGAACCGTCATGTAGCCGAGCTCAATCGCCGTCTTGACGATGTTCGTCATCGAGCGTCCGGTCACGGCGACCTTGCGCCCGTGTGCCGCGCTGGCGTTGATTATCTGCTGGACGCGGTGGACGTTCGACGAGAAGGTCGCGATGATCACGCGGTTGTCGGGATGCTGCATCAGAATTCCGTCGAGCGATTTTCCGATCTTCTTCTCGGACGGAGTGAATCCGGGACGCTCGACGTTGGTCGACTCGCAGCAGAGCAGCGCGACGCCCTTGTTGCCGATCTCGCCGATACGAGTGACATTCATGACCTGCCCGTCGACCGGGGTCAGGTCGAGCTTGAAGTCGCCCGAGAAGAATACGACGCCGACCGGAGTCGTGATCGAGAGCGCGCAGGCGTCGGCGATCGAATGGTTGACGTGTACGAACTCAACCGAGAATACGCCGAGCTTTACCGTGTCCCCGGCCTCAACCGTGTGAAGCTCGGGCTTGTCGCTGAAGGTATGCTCAGCCAGCTTGTTCGCGACGATTCCGACCGTCAGTCTCGTTCCGTAGACCGGGGCGTTGACCGTTTTCAGCACGTAGGGAAGCGCGCCGATGTGATCTTCGTGTCCGTGCGTGAGTACGAATCCGCGCACGCGGTCGAGGTTCTTTTCGAGATATGTGACGTCGGGAATAACGAGATCGACGCCGAGCATCTCATCGTCCGGAAAGCCGAGTCCGCAGTCCACGACGATGATATCGTTTTCATACTCAAGCACGGTCATGTTTTTTCCGATCTCACCAAGACCTCCGAGCGAAATGACCTTGAGCTTTGAATCGTTCTTTTTTCTTGCCAATAGATTCACAATCCGTTCGGTAAATATAATAAAATTTTATGATATATGTAGGATCAAATCAGCGAAAAACGCCGATCAAGGCAGAGATATGCCTTGGTATTTCCGAGAAAATTATACGACAAAAAAGACTGTAAAATGCTACAGTCTGACCAGGACACGTCATTTTCGGCTTCCGGCGGGTAAATAGGCGGTCTTACCGTGCGGTGCGAGCCGGACGCTTCCGGTTTTTTCGGAAATGCTTCGAACAAAATATAACAATACAATTATACCAGATTTTTGTGAAGTATATAAGCGGGGGACTATGAATATATTGTTAATTATACTTTCCCGCTTTCCGCGCAGAATAGAGACCGGGGACAGAGCGTCCTTTCACATCGCACAAGGAGGATTTTATTATAATGAAGAAAAAAAGACATGAAGCGGCCGTCGAGGCCTACAGAAACACCGGGGAGGAGACCGACG
Organism: uncultured Eubacteriales bacterium; assembly: GCA_934503195.1. Taxonomy (GTDB): domain Bacteria; phylum Bacillota; class Clostridia; order Oscillospirales; family CAG-272; genus Flemingiibacterium. The sequence continues at coordinate 6,821 of CAKSVM010000014.1, read as the reverse complement.
TCCTCGGAAGCTACACCGGAATCTACCGCGCGAACTCGGGTGAACTCGCGGTCGGAATCTATCCGCCCTGCGGCGAAACTCTCTCGGGCAAGCCGAAGGACGACGTTCCCGTTCAGGACGCCGACGATCTCTGATCAGAAAATCAGCCTCGCCGCGAGCGCGATCGCCCCGGCCGCGACTCCGACCGTCGCCGCGCCTGAAAAATACGCCAGAACCCCGTCGCACGGAATTTTCGCGGCGCGGCGTTTATAATCCCGGCTTTTTCCGGATTTTTCAGGCTCCGGAGACGATCCGGAATCATTTTTCTGCGGCTTATTCACCGCCGCGGCGGCGATCGCCTCTGCCTCGCGCAGAAAATCCTTTTCGCGGATCCCGGGCGGAAGATCGGATTTCGTTATGAAATAAACCGTGTCGAATAGCCGTCCGGGCGGGTCGCGCAGGACGATAACCTGCCTTTTGTATCCTTTGACCATATATTTTTCCTCCGTTCCGGGTTCATTTTTGACCCGGACGGAGGATTTTATTCAGAATCCGCGAACTTCAAAAGCGCGTCAGATCAGCGAACCCGGACGCCCGCGGAGATTTGTGTAGAGCTGCTCCCAGACATAGCGTGCGTTCGGCGTGCGGTCGATAGCGCTTCGCGCCTCCTCTGGCAGCTTGCAGACCTCGCAGACGATGTCGGCCGTCGAAAAGGCCGTGAGATCGAACTCCTGAAGCTCGGGACGGATCCCAAGATACGACGGCGCGTCGATCCGGCGTCCGTTCCGCCGGAATTCGAGCAGGAGATATCTCTCGCGTCCCGCCCCGGTGTTCCCCTCGACGCCGATGACCTGCCCCTTTTTCACATAGTCGCCGACATTCACCCTGCGCTCCGAAAGTCTCGCGTAGGTCGTTGTGACTCCGTTGTGGCCGCTCAGCGTGACGTAGACTCCGAGTCCGTACATACGTGAAGCCGCGCTTGTCGCGCGCCCCGCCGCCAGAACGATGCCGTCCTCAAAGGCGACGACCTCGTCGGCTGACCCTTCTGGCGATGGCATCCCCCGGAAACACAGACAGCCCGCGGTATCCTTTTTACCGCTGATCATTATCCCGATGAGAGCGAACCGATGTGACGAATACAAATTCATAAAAATCATTCCTTTCAATAACGTGTTCCGAAAATCTGAACTCCGTGGCCGAAAAATCAGTCATGTGTTCAACATGACTGAACTAATTATATCACGCAAATTATGATTTGTCAAGGGTTTTTCGAAAAAAATTCAAAAGTTTTTCAGCGAAAGACTTGATTTTTCCGCCAAAAACGTGTATAATGTTGAATGAAGCGCGTGAAATGTGTGATTTCATGCCGGAAAGGATAAAAATGGCAGATTTTAGTGACCGCCTCAGGGAGGCAATGGAGAAAAAGGGGATCAGGCAGGCTGAGCTTTGCCGGCTGACCGGGATTCCGAAATCGGCAATCAGCCAGTATTTTTCGGGGAAATTTGTCCCGAGGGAGGATCGGCTCGAAGAACTCGCGGCCGCTCTCGGAACCACTACGGGCTGGCTTCTTGGCTACGGCGACGCCGAGATCCTGAGCGAGGAAGAACTCAGACTTGTCGCGGCTTTCCGCACTGATCCGGCGTTCAGGGACTCGGTGATGACGCTTCTCGGAGGCCGGACGGTCTTCCGCGTCGCGAAATCCGGCGACGGACGCGAGGCTCCGTCGCGCGAAAGATTTGACGGCGAAAAACTCGAAAGGATAGCCAGCGCGCCTGAGACTGACGAAGACTTTTGAATCCCTGTTGCGGGTCGTTTTACGGCGTTTACCGTGCCTGCCGCGACGCCGCGTGGAGATGCCAGCTTGAATTCGGCGTATGCCGCCTTCCGGTCAAGGTCACCGGGATCGCGAGGCTGGCCGGGATTAAGGTCATACGCGATTCGGACGTCCGAGAGCTGAGGGAAGGCGAACTCGCGGTCAGTATTTTCGACGGGATGAGCTGGACGATCATCTATGACGACAAGCTCGACCTGTATTCGGTGCGTTTTGTCACGGCTCATGAGCTCGGGCATATTTTCCTCGGCCATGACTACCGGGTCGGCGAGCGGCGTTTCGCCTTTTCGGGGCGAAAGCTTTCGCTTGAACGCGAGGCGGATATGTTCGCGGTCCGTCTTCTCGCGCCCGCCTTTGTTCTTCATGAGCTGAAGGCCATTGATCCGGCGAAAATCTCGGAGCTTTGCCAGATTCCGCTCGATCAGGCACGCGAGCGCGCGTACCGGATGACAGTCCTCGAAGGCCGGGGATGCTACTATAAAAGTCAGATGGAGCGAAGACTTCTCGAAAATTTCAGACCATTTCTGGAAGAAAAAGGCTGGAAAGCACGGTAAAATATCAAAAACCGTCAGAGTGCATATAAATTATTCGAAAACGCGCCTTAAAACCATGAATATTTTTTCGAAAACCTATTGCAAATCGGGCGATTTTATGGTAAAATAATATAAGATTCTGATAAATGCGTGTGCGTCCCCACGCGCGAGTTTTTTTGGAGGTTTTTATGGAAATCGTACTTGGCATTCTTCTGCTCATCGCGGCAGTATTTCTTATCGTTGCTGTTCTCATGCAGGACGGTAAGGATCATCGTCTCTCTGGTACTATCGCCGGCGGCGCGGAGACTTTCTTCGGCAAAAACAAGGGTTCGACCATGGACAAGATGCTCTCGAAGGTGACTTCGATCGTCGCTGTGGTCTTCTGCCTTGTCGTTGTGGCGATGTATATTTTCCAGCCGACGACCGACCTTTCAGGCGTCATCTCGTCGTCCGGCGTTGACACTAGCGCGGCTGACGTGACCACTTCGGCTGACGACACCGGTGCCACCACTACCGCGGCTGATACCACCGCCGCTGAGTGATCAGGGAACAAATCCGAACCTCCGGAGCAGGTTTTTTTCCTGCACCCGGAGGTTTTTGTTTACCCGCCGTGCCCGAGCAGATACGCGATCAGCGCGCATTTCAGCGAGTTTAACGAGGCCTGCGGTAGCTCGCTCAGATCGGATGAAAGACTTCCGATCGGCGTCGCTCGCGAAATTTTTGCGTTTTCAAGTGCGTTTTTGCAGAAATCATAACGTTCGACGTCGGTCGGAAGCACCTCGGCGCGCCTTGCCAAGAAAATTATTTCGTCGCCGCCGACGTCAAAACCTAGTAAACGCAGGCTGACAGGGTCAAAATAATCAAGCGCGGGCAGGGAATTGTCGCCGCGCCATTTGTTCAGCGCGGAAATCACGTCGGGCGTCGCGACGTCGGTTGAATTTTCGAGGTACCCGAGTTCTGAAAGCTTTCCCGCCGCGCGTCCGATAAGCTCGCTCCGCTCGCCAGGAAAGATGATTCCGATTTGATTTGTGCTAAAAACAATCATCCCGATCACTCCTTTTGGCTAGTTTTTGTCGGTGAGCTTCGACTTACTCTGACAAATTCTTGACAAATGAGAAATTTGTTTACAGTTACCTCTTGATTTTCACGGAGAAAAATGGTATAATCTATTCGAATATTTGGATTGGAGACCGACAATGAAAATTTTAACCAAAAACGCCATGATAAAGCTCGCTTCCACGCACACCGCGGTTGCCGCCGAGGCCGATGATGACGGCGACGTCGAGGTCGTTGTCGGCGAAGACGGCGAGCCGGAGTCCGAAACCGAGACTTTTGACATGGACACCGAGGGCGTTCTGCGCGTCTCGGACGAAAAAATCGAGATCGAGTACTTCGAGACCGAGCTGACCGGCATGGACGGAGCCTGCACGAACATCTCGTTCGACCGCGCAAATCCCGGGCTCGTGACTATGCTCCGCACCGGAAGCGTCGAAACCGCGCTGGTTTTCGAGGAGGGAAGACGAAATGTCTGCGCCTACACGACCGACGCGATGGCCTTTGAGGTGACGATCCGCACGTGGGATCTCTGCAACGAAATGACCGAAAACGGCGGAAAACTCACGCTCGACTACTCGCTGGAGCTTCACGGAATCACCGCTGATCACACAAAAATAGAAATTGATGTCACGGTTGTAAAATAATGGCGGCAAAAACGATGACCGGAACTCAGTTCCGTACCGAAATGAAGCGTCCGAAGCCGGGCGCGTACCTGCTCTGGGGCGAGGAAGGCTATCAGAAACGCCGCGCACTCGACGATCTTCGGGCGAAGGTCTGCGCCGACGAGACGCTTTCAACATTCAATCATTTTGTGTTCACAAGCGAAAATTATACCTCCGACGCGCTGACGTCGGCCGTTCTCGCGCCCGCGATGATGGCTGATTTGAAATTGGTAGAGCTTTATTGCCTGCCGTTTGCCGATTATCGAAAGCGAGAGGATCAGGACGCGATCGCGTCGTCGCTTGAGGCGGCGTCGAAAAGCAGTGATACGCTGTTTGTAGTGTACACGACGCCCGAGAATTTCGACCCGGGCGAGCCGCGTTTGCCGAGCGCGTGGATGAAACTTATTTCAAAATCGGCGATTTCAGTCGAGTTCGCGCACGAGCAGACGCAGAAACTAGTTCCATGGGCGCAGAAGCATTTCACGTCGGTCGGAATCATCGCCGAGCCGGAGGATTGTACGCATCTTGTCGAAACGGTCGGCCACGATATGTCGACGCTCGAAAACGAAATCGAAAAGCTCTGCTGCTTTCTTAAGGCGGGCGGTCGGAATCGGCTCGCAAAATCCGATATCGACAATATTTGTCCGCACAACAAAGAGATCGGCGCGTTCGATTTTGCCGACGCGATTCTCGATTCGGACAATGACAAGGCATACTATATTTTGTCGGATCTACAGAAAAAGAGCGAACCTGCGCCGATAATACTAAGCGGAATAACTAAAATTTATCTGGATCTTCTCACTTTGAAGCTTTGCGTCGATGCCGGAGTTTCTTCCGACGACGCGGCGAAGAAGATGGGAATTCATCCGTATGTCGCGAAGCTGCGGATGAACCGGGCGCGAAGCTGCGATCGGCGCGCGCTCGAAGGGATCGTCGATCTCTGCGCGGCGACCGACGCGGCGATGAAATCGAGCGGCGCGGACGAGTACGTGCTGCTCGAAAGGCTGATCGCACAGGCGTCGCAGCTGAGAAGAAAACGGTCGAGATGAAACAAGTTCCATGAAACTTGTTTCGGAGAATGTCAGAAGGCGGAATAAAGCATGGAGGAAAAGCTGAAAATTTCAATCCCGGTTGTCGTCGAGGGGAAGTACGACAAGATTAAATTATCTTCAATAATCGACGCGCAGATCCTGACGACCGACGGATTCGCGATTTTCGCGTCCGATCAGATGAAAAGCCTGATCCGGCGGATCGCCGAGCCGCGCGGGATCATCGTCCTGACCGACAGCGACGGCGCGGGGCTTGTGATCCGGAACTTTTTCCGCGGAATTCTGCCGAAGGACAAGGTGATCAACCTCTATACGCCGCAGGTCGAGGGCAAGGAAAAACGCAAAAAAGTCAGGTCCAAAGCGGGTTTTCTCGGGGTCGAGGGGATTGAGGCCGAGACTCTGCGAAAGCTATTCGCGCCGTACGCGGGTGATCTTACCGAGCGACGCTTTTCGGGCGGCGAGGTCACGAAAGCGGATTTTTACGCGGACAGACTGTCTGGCGGCGAGGGGAGTGCGGAGCGTCGGAAGAAGCTTTGCAGGCTTCTGGATCTCCCGGCGGATCTCTCCGCGAACGCGCTTCTGGCGGCGGTGAATATGCTTTGTGGAGCCGAAAAGTATAAGGAGCTTATTAAAAATGTTTGAGAAAATCAAGTCACTTTTTCACAAATATCGTGAGCTGATAAGCTACGTTTTCTTCGGCGGTCTGACTACGATCGTGAGCTTCGGAAGCTACTTTATCCTCAACCATCTGATCGGCGAAAAGTATTACATGGTTTCGCAGGTGGTTTCATGGATTCTGGCGGTCGCTTTCGCTTTTGCGACGAATAAAAAGTATGTTTTTACCGATAGTACAAATACTAAGACGGGAATTGTTGTGCAAATAGCGCAATTTTATGGGTCAAGACTCTTTTCGTTCGGAGTTGAGTCGCTGCTGCTTTTTCTGGCGGTCGACGTTTTCAAACAGAGCGAAAACCTGTCGAAAATTCCTGTCTCGATAATCACGGTCATTCTGAATTATGTCACCTCAAAGCTGTTCGTTTTTCGCAAGAACAGCGACGCGGATGGATCCGATTCCGCGGAAGAAAATAACCGAAAAGTATAAATTATGTCCGGCGCTCCGGAACCAAAGGATGATTTATAATGAAGATAAAATTCAATGTTGAAGGCATGAGCTGCGCGGCTTGCTCGGCTTCTGTCGAAAAGGTCAGCGGCCGTGTTGAGGGCGTGAAAAAGGCCGAGGTCAATCTGCTGGCGAAAACGCTCTTTGTAGAATGCGACGCCGACACGCCCGAACTGCGCGAAAAGGTCTGCGCCGCCGTCGCGAAGGCCGGATTTTCAGCGACTCCGGCCGATGAAACTAGTTCCATAGAATCCGAGAAAAAGCAGGAGAAGGCTGCGAAAGAGCGTCAGAAAAACGAGGCGAACGCGATGAAACATCGCCTGATCGCGTCAGTTTCGCTCCTTGTAGTGCTGATGTACCTCACGATGGGGCATATGATCGGCCTTCCGACGCCTCATATTTTCCATGGAACCCAGAATCTGGTAGTTTTCGCGTTCACGCAGCTTCTGCTGACCCTCCCGGTCGTCTACCTCAACCGCAAGTTCTATATCGTCGGCTTCAAGGCACTCTGGAACCGCTCGCCGAACATGGATTCGCTCGTCGCGGTCGGTTCGTCGGCAGCGTTGATATATGGACTATTTGCTATCTACA
>CAKSVM010000013.1 GCA_934503195.1 uncultured Eubacteriales bacterium | reverse complement strand
CGATGTTCGGTCCGGTCGTTGTGATGTTGTGCCGTTCGTCGGGGAGGAGCGACGCCAGCTTGAGAATCGTGGTTCCCGAGTCGAGGAAGAGCGAGTGTCCGGTGTCGATGAACTCGATCGCGCGGCGCGCTATTCTCTCCTTTGCGGGATTGTTTTCGCCGAGACGCTGATGGAAGGAATCCTCCATCGAGGTTGTGATGAACTTCATCGACCGCGCTCCGCCGCGCACCTTTATCGCGTCTCCCTGCTTTTCGAAATACTCGATATCGCGTCTGAGCGTCATGCTCGACACGTCCGGAAAGCTCTCTTCAAGCTCGCGGAGTGAGATGAACGGCTTTTCGGTAAGCATTTCTTTGATTACTGCTCTGCGTGAGGAATTCATTGATCTCGTCCTTTCAAATCATTGTCTTTTATGGCTTGTTACGAAGGATCACAATTTAACAGCTTACGGGTTAAATTTCACATATCCTGAAAATATTGTAACACATTTTGAGCGGATTGTCAATAGGCTTCTTCACAAAATGTAAATTTGGACGGAAATTATCAGTTTTTTATATTTTTTTACCAGAGTTGTCAGTCTTTTATCCCGTTATGTCTTTTCGCCGAGGTCAGGGTGTTCTTGAGGAGCATGGTTATTGTCATCGGTCCGACTCCGCCGGGAACCGGGGTGATGAACGAGGCCTTCGGCGCAACCGAGGCGAAGTCGACGTCTCCGGTCAGCTTTCCGTCGGCTCTGCGGTTCATTCCGACGTCGATTACGACCGCGCCGTCCTTGACCATGTCGCCCGTGACGAAATCAGCCTTTCCGATCGCCACGACAAGAATGTCGGCTTTACGGGTGATTTCGGCGAGGTTTTTCGTCTTCGAGTGGCAGATCGTGACGGTTCCGTTTGCGTGGAGCAGGAGCATTGCCTGCGGCTTGCCGACGATATTGCTGCGGCCGAGAACCACGCAGTCCTTGCCAGAGACGTCGATTCCCGACTTTTCGAGAAGCACCATGACTCCGGCCGGAGTACAGGGGAGAAAATCATAGTCGCCGATCATTATCCTTCCGACATTTATCGGATGGAAGGCGTCGACGTCCTTTTTCGGGTCGATGTGATTTATTATGATCTTGTCGTCAAGATGCTTCGGAAGCGGGAGCTGGACTAAGATTCCGTGGATCCTGTCGTCGAGATTGAGCTTTTCGACGAGCGCGAGAAGCTCGTTTTCGGAGGTGCTTTCGGGAAGCTCGTAGACCTCGGAGTAGAATCCGACCTCTTCGCAGGCCTTTTTCTTGTTGCGCACATAGACCTGCGACGCCGGGTCGCTTCCGACGATCACGACCGCGAGTCCCGGGACGATTCCGCGCTCACCGAGTGCCTGACACTCGGCGGCGATCTCCGCCCTGACTTCCCTTGATATCCGCTTTCCGTCAATTATCTCCGCCATCTTTGTTCTCGCTTTCCTTGTTTTCGTTTTCGGTTTCCTTCGAGTCGGGAGCCGCTTCATCGGGCTTTTCAGAATCACTATCTTCGTCCTTGTCGGCTTCCTTGACGTCGTAGTTCTCGTTTTCGTCGTGGTTTATGACGCCGATCACCGAGTCGCGCGACGAGCTGTAGACCCGGTCGTACGCCGCGTCGTCGAGTGCCTTGTCCTTGGCTCTGGCGAGTCCTACGATCATCGAGATGATTCCGATGACAAAGATCGCCGCGCCGACCATCTGCGACACGCGGATAGTCTCGCCGAAGACCGACTTCATGAAATAGAGGCTGTCGGTGCGGAGCCCCTCGATGAAGAAGCGTCCGAGGCCGTACCAGATCATATAGAATATCGCGTGCTGTCCGTTGAATTTCTTCTTTTTATATAGTGCCATGATGATGGCGAAGCCGATGAGATTCCAGAGCGACTCGTAGAGGAAGGTCGGATGATAGTACTTCGTTACGGTCGAGCCGGCGTATTTTATTCCCATCCGCCACGGAAGGTCGGTCTCGCCGCCGTGAGCCTCGGCGTTCATGAAGTTGCCCCAGCGGCCGATGACCTGACCGATGAGAAGTCCGGGCGCGATCATGTCGAAGGTCTTTCCGGTCGGGATTTTCTTGACCTTTGAGACAATGAAAACGGTCAAGGCTCCCGCGCCGACACCGCCGAAGATCGCCAGTCCGCCCTTGCGGACGTTGATGACGTCCCAGAATGAGTGGAAGTTCTCAAGCTTCATTAAAACGTAGTAGAGTCTCGCGCCGACCATTGAGAAGATGATGAGGAATATCGCGAGGTCGAGAACGTCGTCGACCTTGATTTTCTCGAATTTCGCGTTGTGCCGCGCGACAAAGAACCCGGCGACCATCGCCAGCGTGATTATGATCCCGTACCACATTATATCGTAGCCGAAAATGCTGAACGCGACCGGGTTTACCTCGAACTCACCGATGCCGAGTCCGGGGAATGAAATTATGTTTCCCATTTTTGAAGTATCCTTTCCTTAGAGAGACTATGATTTACCATAATACTATTGTACACCATGAAATTTCTTTTTTCAACGGTTACAATGTAAATTTTCAGATGAGATTTTCTCAGCCTGTGAACGCGATGTTACCGTCTGAAAGATATTTTATCGTGACGGCTGACGAGTCATAGGGCGGATCGGTTTTTACCTTCGGTCCGGCGTTTCCGATGACGATCGCGTCCGCGCCGTGGGTTTCCGGATCGACCTCCCAGTATGAGGCTCCGGAGTAGAGCAGTTTTGACCCGTTAATGTCAAACATGATGCCGATCGGATTCTTTGTCGAACGGCTAAGCCTCCGCTTTTCGAAGAAGGTGATTCCGGTGTCAAGGAAGGTTATCGTCGTCTCGTCCGGCCGCTCATAGTACGCGAGCTTTGCCGAATATTCCGACGCGACCTCGGCTATTCCGGCGGCGCATCCCTCCTCGAACGCGTTTTCGGGCTTTGGGATAAGTATCACGCGCACCATTTTCCGATCGCATATGTCACGCGCCGATCTGATTCCGGCTCTTGAAAGACGGGTCAGCGCGAAGGCGTCGATCTCGGTCAGACAGCGGCGGTCCATGATATCGGCCGCGGCTCTCGCGATATTGTTGTTTCCGTCCTCGACGTTTATCAGCACACATTGGTTTCCGACGGCGATTATCGCGCCGTCGCTCGTCGCGGAGCTTGTGAAGATCACCTCGCGACGGCCGCCGATAAGCCCGACGAGCCGAACCGTTCCAGTGTAAAATATGACCCAGAGCAGAAAAAACGTGAGCTTCTTCAGAAACGATGTCCTCGACGGCTTTATGAAGATCATAGCGGCCAGAATGAAGACCGCGAAGGTCACGGCCGAGAACCAATAGCCCAGCGGAACCACCGATCTTAAAAGACTCATCCACGAGGTGATGGATTTTATGAGCTTTGTGAGTACCGTGAGCATTGATCCGAGCGGCGCGGCTAGCGGAAACGATCCGATGAGTGAAAAGAACGCGTATGGGATCGAAAGCCAGAGCGCGAGAGTTATGAGCGGCGAGAGAATTATGGTCGACGGGATGCTGAGAAGCGACATCTCGCCGAAATATACCCATTGAAGCGGAACCACGAAGAGCGTCGCGCCGAGCGTGACCAGCGCGCCGAAGAAGAGCTTTGACATTTTCTTCAGTCCTTTGGCGAGCCTTGGATTGGTTTTCTTCAGCGGTTTCAGCTTTTTCGAGAAACGCCTTCGCGGGAGTACCTCGGCGTTCATCGCGAAGATCACTCCGAGCGTGGCGCAGAATGACATCTGGAGTCCGACGTCGAGTATCGCCGGAGGGTCGACGAGAACTATTATCCAAGCGGCGAGGAAAAGCGCGGTTATCCGGTCGCGATCCTGCGAGAGGGTTTCGGCGATGATCGCGATGGTCATCATAATCGACGCTCTCGCGAGCGAGTTCGGGAAGCCTGAAATCGCCATGAAGCCGAACGCGCAGATGATCTTCACGACGCCGCGCTTCGGCTTTGAAACCATGAAGCCCAGAAGCACACGGTCGACGACAACCGATATCGCCATGAGATGTATTCCGCTCAGCGCGAGAAGATGTGACGCGCCGACGCGCGACATATCGCGTCTCATCCTTCCGAGTCCGGAACGGTCGGAGAGAATCAGTGCCTTAATAAAGCCGGAGGTTTCGTGGTTGGCGAAGAGCGAAATCGCCGCGCGGATTCGCTCACGGAGCCGGGCAAGGACTACTCTTGGCGCATAGCGTGAGTGTCCGGTTACCGAAGGTTCGCCTTCCGGAGAACAGACGAAACGAACGCCGTCGGTCATGAGAGCGTATCTGTCAGAGCCGTATTCCCTGTTGTATTCGTCGAGCGGCGTGAAGACCGCGCGACAGGATATCCGGTCGCCTATCGTGAAGGCGTAAGAGGTTTCGCAGGTGAGAAGTCCGACCGCGAATGAGCGTTTTCCGTTAATTTCCGAGAGTTCGACGCGGTAATTCGCGTACCATTCCGAGCTGCTGTTGACACCGATCACGATTGCTTCGATATCTGCGGCAGTTCCGGAAGAGGAATATTTTTCGTACGTTCCCGCGCTCAGATCCCATACCGCGATCGACGTGAGCGTTTGCAGAATCAGCATCGCCCCGGCGACGAGCGAGAAGGCACGGATTTCCATTGTCGCGAAATTGCGGCGCGGACGGCTTCTGAAGACAAGACAGATGACGGCGGGGACCGCGATCGCCGCCGCGATTATCGCGATCCGCGCCGCGAGTCCGAGAAATATCGCCGCGAAAGAGAAAACGAGGCTTATTGTCACGCAGAGCGCGGCTGGTCTGCGGCTCAGAAAATTCATCGCGTCACCTCCACTTCATAATCATACCGGAAATTATTATATCACTTCCTGGCGTAAATTGCAACATTATCGTGAAATTTTTTCCGGTTGTGGGACATAAATGTATAAGGCCTGTCCGTCGACCCGCCTGACCGCTTGACATATCCGGCGAAGGGTGGTATAATATAATAGCGACAGACATGATCAGGGAGGAAATTATGGCGGAGATTGAACGGATAAACTCATATGACGACAAACGCTTTGACAGGACGGTGCTCGCCCAGCACGGCGCGTTTCTCGTCGACGGAAAAGCTTATGAGGTTGAGATAATTTCGGAAACCGACGCGGTCGTGCGCGGAGAGGATCCGGACGTGTTCCCCGAGCTTATAGAAAAATTCCGCTTTTTCGCCGAGCATATCACGCGCTTTTGGGATGCTTCGGGGAAAATCATTGCCGAATTTGAGCGGCCGGAAGTTTTCCGCGTCGCGCTTTCCGATATCCAGCCGACGCAGTTCTACGCCGATCTTGACAAAATCCGCGCCGTTGAGAGCTTCATTAAAAATCCCGGCGACATAATAATCCCGCTCGCCGCGTACAATGGGCGGTATGTCTCGCTCGACGGACACACGCGCCTTTCGGCCGCGGTTTCGCGCGAATATGAATACGTCTGCGGATTTCTGACCGCCGCCGACGATTACACGTTTGACTTCGCCGGAGAGGCGGAGTCACGCGGAATCCTTACACCGCGCGATATTGAGATTATCCCGCATGACGACTATGAAAGGCTCTGGTGCGGATACTGCGACGCCTATTTCGCCTCGCGTGAGTAGACTGCATCCGCGCGAATCTGTAAATTTTTTTGCAAAAGTCCGGAAAATTTCAAAAACCTCTTGCAATTTCGGAAAAAATCTGATATAATATATCAGTGTCGGGGAAATTTGTCCCCCAAAACATATAGACAAGCTATAAAATAAGGCCATACCAGCCGGGGAATTAGCGGTGCCTTGTACCTGCAATCCGCTACAGCAGGGGTGGATTCCTTTGATGAGGGCTGAATCTGTGTGGTCTGCGCGCCGGATTACCTGTGTTGACGGATGGGTCTCGCGCAATCGGAAGCCGTGAACCATGTCAGGTGGGGAACCAAGCAGCATTAAGCGGTGTCTCCGATGTGCCGCGAGGTCGCCTGTCCCGAGCAGGTGCCGACGTTTACGCGCATGGATTCACTTCGAGTCAAAGGTGTATGGTCTTATTTTATAGCTTGTCTCTTTCAAGGCGGATTTTCAGGGGAGAGTGAGAACTTGCATCAGGCACTTTACCGCAAATGGCGGCCGAAAACCTTTTCGGACGTGTGCGGTCAGGATCATGTCACTTCGATCCTCCGCTATGAAGTCGAAAACGGAAAGACCTCTCACGCCTATCTCTTCTGCGGCTCACGCGGAACCGGAAAGACCACCTGCGCGAAAATCCTGGCGCGCGCGGTCAACTGCGAACGTCCGCAAAACGGCGATCCCTGCGGCGAATGCGCCGCCTGCCAATCGGCTCAGTCGGGCGCGTGCATCGATATAATCGAAATGGACGCCGCCTCGAACAACGGAGTCGAGGATATCCGCCAGATCCGCGACGAGGTCGAGTATCTTCCCGCCGAACTTAAATACAAGGTTTATATAATCGACGAGGTGCATATGCTCTCGCCGAGCGCGTTCAACGCGCTTCTGAAAACCCTTGAGGAGCCTCCGGCGCACGTGATGTTCATTCTCGCGACGACCGAGCTTCAGAAAATTCCCGCGACGATCCTGTCACGCTGTCAGAGATTTGATTTCAGACGTATTGGCAGCGACGTGATCGCGAAAAGACTTGAGTTCATCGCCGAAAACGAGGATATCACGCTCGACCACGAGGCCGCGTTCATGCTGGCTCATTTGGCTCAGGGCGGTATGCGCGACGCGATTTCGCTTCTCGAACTTTGTTCTGGCGAAAACCGTCCAGTCACGACCGAGCTTGTCGAGGAGGTCGCCGGAACGGGCGGACGCGATTCGGTGATCCGGATTCTCAAAGCCGTCTGCGACAAGGATTACGACACGATTTTCGAGGAAATCTCGAAAATGTTCATGTCAAGCCGCGATCTCACGGTTTTCTGGCAGGACATAATCGCCTTCTACCGCGATATGCTTGTCGCGAAAACGACGAAAAACGCGCGCGAATATCTCGATCTCACCGAAAAGCAGTACGCCGAACTCGTCGACGTCGCCGGACGCTTTGCCGCCGAGACGCTGATTTCACACGCTAAGATGCTTGACAGCTCGCTTGACGCGATGCGGAAATCGAATTCCAAACGCCTTATAGCCGAGATGACCCTCGTCCGTATGTGCGACGAGAAATTCTCCGCGACTAACGATTCGCTCCTCTCGCGGATTGCCGCGATTGAGGACAAGCTGAGATCCGGAAGCTTCACGACACCTCAGCCGCCGGCTCACGACGCGGCCTACGCTTCGCCGCAGTCGCCTTCGCGCGGCAACGGAGACATACCTGACATTCCTTCATCGGAAACGGCTTCTTCCTCGTCCGGGGACGCCGCGCCGGAATCCACGACTCAGACCGAATCCACGGCGTCAGCCGGGGTGAAGAAGGAATACCGTCAGCTCCCGTACTGGGCGGATTTCGTCGACAAATGCCGCGAGCGCGACGGAATGCTCGGAAGCTTCATGAAGAGCGCGGCAAAGGGCTTCACGGTAAACACCGACCCGTTTGTTCACATAAGGACGAACAACAAGATGGCGCAGGAGATCATCATGAAGATGTTCCCGACGCTTCTTGAGGTGCTGAACTCCTTTGAGGGCGGAAGGCTTGACCAGTATTCGGTGAAGCTTGAATTTGTTCCCGAGAGGAAAACCGAGAAGAACGACGCGATTGAGGAGATAATAAAAACCTCCGCGCAGGACACGGATTCGTGAATCCCCGCGGGTATCCCGCGATAAAATAAAATTTCAGGAAAGCGAAAGGACAGATAAAAATGAAAGCACGTTTACCAAAGGGCATGGGCGGCGGACCGTCCAATATGAACGCTATGATAAAGCAGGCGCAGAAGATGCAGGCCGACATGGAGGCTCTCCAGTCCGAGCTTGACGAGCGCGAATACGACATTCAGGTCGGCGGCGGTGCCGTCGGCGTGAAGATCAACGGCAAGAAGGAGATTCTTTCGATCGACCTTAAGCCCGAGATCGTCGATCCCGACGACATCGAGACCCTTTCCGACACTCTTGTCGCGGCCGTCAATCAGGCTATCAAGAAGGTCGAGGAGACCAACGCCGCCGAGATGCAGAAGATCACCGGAGATATCAACGTCCCCGGACTCTTCTAAGCGATCGGAGAGTGAACCCTGATGGCGGAATATATCCTGCCGCTTGAAAAGCTCATAGAGCAGTTCCGTCATCTTCCAGGCATCGGTCACAAGACGGCGGTCAGACTGGCCTTCGCGGTGCTTGATTTCACGCCTGAGGAAGCCTACGCCTTCGCGGACGCCGTGCGCGGCGCGAAGGATAATGTCAGAACCTGCAAGGTCTGCCAGAATATCTCGGAGGGCGAGCTTTGTCCGATCTGCGCCGATTCCTCGCGCGACCGTTCGGTCATCTGCGTCGTTGAGGACGCCAAGACGGTCATGTCGATGGAAAAGGTCAGAGAGTACAAGGGACTCTATCACGTCCTTCACGGCGCGATATCCCCGCTCTCGGGAGTCGGACCGAACGAGCTCCGGATTCCGGAGCTTATGGCGAGACTGAAGACCGGAGAGGTCCGCGAGGTCATAATCGCTACGAACCCCAATGTCGACGGCGAGGCCACCGCGATGTATCTCACGAAGCTCATAAAACCGCTCGGGATAAACGTTTCGCGTCTGGCGTACGGAATTCCGGTCGGAAGCGAGCTTGAGTACGCTGACGAGGTGACTTTGATGCGCGCGCTTGAGGGCAGAAGGTCGATGTGACGTTTTTTTGCGGTTATCTGTCTCGTTATTGTGAACAAAATTGCATTATTTTCCGATAACTATTGACAAATCGCAAAGAATAATATATAATAGTAAAGTTAGATCATTGTGTGAGGAAAGGAAGTGCTTCGATGCGAATTGATCTCAGAAAGCTCATCTCGGGCGAAACGAATAAAATGACCGTCGATTATGAATTTCCGATAACCGAGACTCCCGATCCCGATTCGGGTGAGGAGTCGATCGACACAGAGATCGACGGAGTGGTTTTTGAAAGCCCGGTAAGGGTGAAAGGCGAGATCGTCAATATGGGCGGTTATATGCGGTTTTCGGCGACGGCACAGGTCGATTACACGGCCGAGTGCGCGAGATGTCTCACGCCGCTTGACCGGAGCTTTTCGGTCTGCGTTGAGCGCACGCTCGTGACGCACGGATCGCTTGAAAACACGCCCGAGGACGAGGCCGATGATTATCTTGAGATCACCGACAGCTCGGTCGATCCCGATCAGACTCTGATTGAGGAACTCATGATGGAATTTCCGACAAGGGAACTCTGCTCTGAGGACTGCAAGGGACTCTGTCCCAAATGCGGAAAGAATCTGAACGAGGGCGACTGCGGCTGCGTGAAAAGAGAAATCGACCCGAGGCTCGCGATTTTACAGAAACTACTTGAAAAAGAGTAAATAATGGTGTATAATATGTGTTATACGGTTAAGGAGGTGTCGTGAAATGGCAGTACCGAAGAAGAAAGTCTCCAAAGCGAGACGTGACAAGAGACGTTCGAACGTCTGGAAGCTCGATATGCCGGGCATGGTCAAGTGCCCGAAGTGCGGTGAGTACAATCTCGCTCACAGAGTTTGCAGAGCTTGCGGTTCCTACAATGGAAAGCAGGTCATCAACGTCGAGGGCTGAGTTCCCCGAGAAAAGCAGACCCGGAGTCATTAAGGCTCCGGGTTTTGTTTTTTTATTCACAGTCGGTTGTTTAATGACTGATTTCATAGCGGCGGGTGACTGACGTAGGATTTTGCGCGATCTTCGCGGCTCAGGCGTGATATTTATTTGAATAATATCTTGCAATTTTCCGAAAGCTGTGGTATAATAAACCATACTATATTATAAAAGGCGGGTTTTTACTATGGCAGAACTGAAAAACGGCGTAAAATGGCTCGACACCGACGGGAATGTGATTCACGCGCACGGCGGGCATATGCTTTTCCACGACGGATATTACTATTGGTACGGCGAGGACCGCCGCGGCGATAATTATATCGCCTGCTACCGGACGAAGGATTTTGAGAATTTCGAGTTCCGCGGCGATATCATAACGACCTCGACTCCGGCCGCGCCGATCCGCGTGAAGACCGATCTCAGACTCGTCGGCAGAAACGACGCCGGAGTCGAGCATAAGGTCAATCTCGAACGCCCGAAGGTTCTTTACTGCGAATACACGAAAAAATTCGTACTCTGGTGTCACTTTGAGAACGGACTTGACTATAAGGACGCGAGATGCGCGATCGCGACGTCGGATTATCCCGATCACGGCTTTGTCTATCACGGAAGCTTCAATCCCTTCGGCGACATGGCGCGCGATTGCACGCTTTATAAGGACGATGACGGACGCGCGTATTTCATCGCCGCTTCGCGCGATAACGCAGATCTTCACGTCTGGCGGCTGACGAAGGATTTCCTGAACACCGAAAAGCTCGTGAATATCCTCTGGCAGGGCGAATACCGCGAGGCTCCCGCGCTCTTCAAAAAGGATGGAAAATATTATATGCTCTCGTCCTACTGCACCGGATGGGCACCGAATCAGGGTAAGTGGTCATGCGCCGACTCGATCGACGGCGAATGGGAGATTCTCGAAAATTTCGGAGACAAGACGACCTTTGATTCCCAGCCCGCGTTCGTTCTGGAGCTGGACGGGAGATTCATCTACGTCGGCGACCGCTGGGGTGGAAGCGGCGAGAAGTATTTCGACTCGACCTACATAGTCCTTCCGATAGAGTTTGACGGTGAAAGACCTTTCATCGCTTTCGACGAGAAGGCCGGATTCTGAGTTTTCAGAAAGGAGATACACATGGATTTCAATAAAATTCCGCTCACATCACTCTGCGCAGATATCTGCTCCTGCATGGGAGTCGATCCGCCAAAGACGGCCGAAAAATCCGGCGGCGCGCTGAAAGCCTTCCGCGGCGACAGGCTCTGCGACCGGATCGTGATGTACAACCCCGACGCGCAGGCCGAGTGGCTTGTGAAAAAGTATCCCGAGATATTCGAGAGAGTCACTTCGAGATGTCATGTGACGCTTGAGATGGCGACCGTGATGCCGTCGGTGACGCCGGTCTGCTTCGCGACGATGTACACCGGAGCCTCGCCCGATGTCCACGGGATTAAACGCTATGAAAAGCCGGTGCTTCAGTGCGACACGATTTTCGACGCGATGATCAGAGCCGGGAAAAAGTGCGCGATTGTCGCGACCGAGGGCTGTTCGATCGCGCATATCTTCCTCGGACGCGACATGGATTATTTCATAATCCCCGCCGAGGCCGGAGCCGACGAAAACGCCGTGAAGAAGGGAATCGAGCTTATAAACGCCGATGGGTACGATTTTATCATCATCTACAACGGTATGTACGACTCGGTCATGCACGCGACCTTCCCCGAATCCGAGCCGGCGATGGAGTGGCTTCATCATCACACGATGGCCTTTGAGCGGATTTATGAGACGGCCAAGGCCGTTTCCGAATCGAAGGGACACCGCACGCTCATCGGCTACGCGACCGATCATGGAGTCCACACGAACGAGTCGGGGCGCGGCGCGCACGGCGCGTACATTCCCGAGGACATAAACATCGTGCATTTCTACGATATTGTCTGACGAAAAAGGAGAGAATCAGAATGATATTTGAAGACGAACAGGCCGAAAACTCAATGCTGAACGGCGATTTTGACATCGCGATACCCTTCCGCGTCAGAGTCAGCGAGGGCGGCGAACCCGAGGTGACGGTTTTTCCGTCGCAGAAAAAGCTCGCGCAGGAATTCCTCAGAAAATTCAGGACGCCCGACGAAATTTTCACTTCCGAGGCGATAGAGTGGGTCAGGGAGCGGATCGCGCCCTATCTTCTCGACTATCTCTTCGGGCTTATTGACGAGGGACGCGATTATTTCCTGAACTTCCGGATAACCTCGGCCGACGACAAGCTGATTCTGCCCGAGACTCGGCTTATAACCCGCGCGGACGAGCTTGAAAACCTCACCGGATACGATTTCGACTCGATGAACGAGTACGGACACATCTGCTACGGCACGGTGATTGACGGAAAGATCGTCTCGGCGGCCTGCACGAATTATCCCTGCGATCTTACTGGCGAGGACGGACTTGTCGCCGAGATCGGAACCGAGACGGTCGAGGAATACCGCGGCAGGGGTTACGCGCTCTCAAACTGCACGGCTCTGGCGACCGCGCTTCTCGAACGCGATTTTGAGGTGCTTTATGAGTGCGAGGCGCACAACGACGCTTCGGTCGGACTTGTGAAGCGGCTCGGCGGCGTGGAGTTCGCGAAGAATTTCTGTGTTGTCGGCTGTAAGCTGGAAGACGGCGAAGGCGGCACGCTGTAAGCTCACCGTTTATCACGCGACGCGGATTAAAACCGCGCCGGCCTTAAATGAATTTCCCTTAAAATGAAAGGACTTAATTAAAATGGCATTTGACGCCGGAATGGTTTCGGCTATAGTACACGAACTTAATGAAAAAATCATCGACGCCCGGGTCGAAAAGGTCACACAGCCCGAAAAGGACGAAATCGTCCTCCTTCTGCACATCGGAAGGCAGAATCTGCGGCTCGTGCTTTCGTCCGGCTCGAACAACCCGCGTTTCAACCTTACCTCGGTCGTGAAGGAGAACCCGATCGTCGCGCCGATGTTCTGTATGCTTTTGAGAAAGCATCTCACCGGGGCGAAGGTTGTTTCGGTCACGCAGCTCGGATTTGAGCGCGCGGTCGAGTTCGGCTTTGACTGCTTTGACGAGATGGGCTTCCGGACGATGAAATATCTCGTTACCGAGACGATGGGAAAATACAGCAACGTTATTCTCCTGAACTCCGAGAAGAAGGTCGTCAGCGCGCTGAAGATAATCGATCTCGCCGCAAGCTCGGTAAGGCAGATTCTGCCGGGATTTCCGTATGAGCTTCCCCCGATGCAGAAAAAGCTCTGTCCGCTTGACGTCACGCGCGAGGCCTTTATGGAGACGCTCTCGGCTTCGGGCGATATGCCGGCCGACAAATTCATTGCCGCGAAATTCTACGGACTCGCCGCGATAACCGCGCGTGAGATCGCCTTCTCGGCGTCGGGAAGCACCGACGCGGCGGTTTCCGCGATTGACCCCGAGAAGCTCTGGGAGAGCTTTGAGTCGGTGCGCGACCGGATAAACTCGGGAAATTTCGAGCCGTGGCTTGTCTCCGAGATCTCGGGACGCCCGGTAGAATATCTCTTCTTCGAGCCGCGCGAATATGAGGGAAACTTCGACGTTAAAAAGGTCGAGAGCTTCGGCGCGCTTCTTGACGAGTATTTCGGCAGGCGCGACAAGGCCGAGCGGATAAAACAGCGCACGGCCGATATCTTCCGGCTTCTG
Source organism: uncultured Eubacteriales bacterium (assembly GCA_934503195.1). Classification (GTDB taxonomy): domain Bacteria; phylum Bacillota; class Clostridia; order Oscillospirales; family CAG-272; genus Flemingiibacterium. The sequence goes on along the minus strand of CAKSVM010000013.1, from coordinate 34,475 downwards.
ACGAACGCCGAGCAGAGACTGACGAAAAAGATCGCGCTCCAGCGTCAGGATCTCTCGTCCTGCGCTGATAAGGAAAAATACAAGCTCTGGGGCGATCTGATAACCGCGAACATCTGGCGGCTTGAACGCGGAGCCGACAAGGCCGAGCTTGAAAATTACTACAGCGACGACTGCGCACCGATCACGGTTCCGCTTGACAAAAGACTCACCCCGCAGGCGAACGCGCAGAGATATTACAAGAAGTACAACAAGTCGAAAACGGCCGAGGTCGAGCTTGCGAGGCAGATAAAGCTCGCCGAGTCCGAGCTTTCGTACATTCACACGGTCTTCGATTCGCTCACCCGCGCCGAGAGCGAGAGCGATATTCTTGAGATCCGCGACGAGCTTTACCGCTCGGGATACGCTTCGAGAATGAAGAATTACTCGGCGAAAAAGCTCCAGACGCCGAAGTTCATGGAGTTTCGGACGACCGACGGGAAAAAGGTTCTCGTCGGAAAGAACAACCATCAGAACGACCAGCTGACGACAAAGCTCGCCGAAAAGTCGGATTTCTGGTTCCACATCAAGAATCAGCCGGGTTCCCACGCGATACTCTTCACTGAAGGCGGGGAGCCGACCGACCGGGATTTCACCGAGGCGGCGATCATCGCGGCCTATTACTCGAAGGCGTCCGAGGGACAGAACGTCCCGGTCGATTATACGCTCGTGAAGAACGTGAAAAAACCGGGCGGTTCGAAGCCGGGATTTGTCACCTACTCGACGAACTACACGGCCTATGTGACTCCGGACGAGCGGCTTATGATGTCGCTGCGGAAGAACTGACAGGATCTTTTCAAAAAGAAGAAGCTGTCCCGGAGGTCTTTCGGGCGGCTTTTTGCGTGAGAAACGGCCCGAAAAAACGCTTTTCACGCGAAAAATCCGCGTTATCAGGTCGTTCGACTTCAATATTAAAAGAAAATTTTATTTTTTCATCGGCAAAACACTTGAAATTTCCGAAAAATAGAGGTATACTATATAGGAATATCGTTTGACCTGAAGTCTTGGTGATTCAGTGGAGGTTCTGTTTTTATGGAAAATATAAACGAAACGGTATATTGGGTGTGGCTGGCGCAGGCACTCGGCCCGGCAAACAGCGAGGCGTCGATTTTGTTTGAGAACGGATGCGGCGCGCGTGAGATCTATGAGAACGCCGACATAACGCCCGACAGCTACGTTTCCGAACGCTTCGGGCGTCTGCGCTCCTCGACGGTCAAGGCTCTTCGTAACAAGAATCTTGAAATGGCCGGGAACATCGTCGCGTCCTGCGTGAGAAACGCGATAAGCATCATGCACTACGGCTCGCCGGAGTATCCGAATCGGCTTCTCGGACTTAGGAATCTTCCGGTGGTGCTGTATTACCGCGGAAACACGTCGCTTCTCTCGACTCCGGTCACGGTCGGCGTGGTAGGCACGCGGAACACTACGGATTACGGCGAGTCGGTGACCTTTGATATCGTAAAGACGCTGTGTCTTTACAGTGTCGTGACGATCAGCGGGGCGGCGGTCGGAGTCGATTCGATGACGCACAACACCTCGCGCTTCTTCGGATGTCCCACGATCGCGGTGCTTGGAAACGGACTTGACGATCCGTATCCGCGAGTCAATCAGCCGCTTATCGAGCTTATGTGCAAGGAGAATCTGGTCATAACCGAGTATCCGCCCTGTACCGAGCCGGCGGGAAGGAATTTTCCGGTGCGCAACCGGATAATCAGCGGACTTTCGGACGCGGTTGTTGTGACCGAGGGCGATATGAGATCGGGTGCGCTGATAACCGCCAGACTCGCCGAGGAAGAGGGTAAGCCGGTATACGCGGTTCCGGGCAGCGTTTACGCGCAGGGCTGCCGCGGCACGAACGATCTTATCCGGAGAGGCGCGCGGATCTGCCTTAACGGTGAGGAGATCATCGCCGATTTCAGCGAGACCGCCGAGCTTCAGAGACTCGAAAGCGTGGCGAGCAGTGACAGATTCCGCAGATACGAGTCGTTTGCCATGAGAGCGAGCAAATCGGCGGGCAGGAGCGTTCCCGGCGTTCCGGACGCGACGAGATTTCCGCCGCTTGTCAGCATGGGGCCTCCGGCTCCTTCCGGAAAAGCCAGTCCGGAGAATACCGACGCCGGAGCCTTGAAGAGCAAGGACGAGATCATAAATTCCGTGTGGGCGTACATCGACGAGACGATGAAGCGCGCGGGTTTGCAGAGGAGCTCTCCTCATAACGCGCCGGGAAACGGCGCGTCCGCGGACAGGACGCGGTCTCACGCGCCCGGAGGATACGGAACTAGGCGGATTCCCATAGATCCCGCCGGAACTATGCCGGTGAGAAATGAGCGTCCGGGCGGAGCTGACGCGGCCGTGAAAAACGAGCGTTCCGCCGGAAACGGTACGGCTGTGAGAGAAGACTGTCCGGACGGAAATGCTTCGCCCGCGGGAAACGAGCGTCATGTCGGGGGTGACTCGCCCGCTGACGGCGGGCATCAAGGTGGAGCCGCGTCCGGAAAGAGTTCGTCGGAAAATCCTGCTGAGACTCAGCCGAAACCGCCCGAACGCGCCTTCACCACCGCGAACGATCACGTTCTTGACGCGATGGGAAATGGCGAGACGGTGAACGCCGACACGATATCCGAAAGGTGCGGTATGCCGATATCAAAGGTCATGTCGATTCTCACGATGCTTGAACTGACCTCGGATGTTGAGTCGCTGCCCGGAGGGCTTTACAGGAAAAGGTAAATATTCTTATCCCCGGAAAGCATTTGCCCGGAGAGACGTCCGGAGGACGAAGACCGGAAGCCGCGGCTTTTGCCGCTGATGACCGGGGTGTCGGGTGCTTTACTAGAAAGTTTTATTTTAAGGAGTAATATTCACGAATGTCAAACCTCGTAATAATGGAGTCGCCGACGAAGGCGAGTACCGTCAAGGGTTATCTCGGCTCGGGATACAAGGTCGTCGCTTCGACCGGACATATACGCGACCTTCCGAAGAGTACGCTTGGTATCGATATAGAAGACGATTTCAAAGCGAAGTATATAAATATAAGAGGCAAGGGACCTCTGATCCGCGAGCTTAAGAAGGAAGCGAAGAACGCCGACAAGGTCTTTCTCGCGACCGACCCGGACCGCGAGGGAGAGGCCATCGCGTGGCATCTTTCGACCGCACTTGATATCCCCGAGGACAAGATCCGCCGCGTGACCTTCAACGAGATCACGAAAAAGGCGGTCAAGGCCGGAATCAAGGCTCCGCGAGATATCGACATGGGACTTGTCAATTCTCAGCAGGCGCGGAGAATTCTTGACCGCATCGTCGGCTACAAGCTGAGTCCGTTCCTCTGGAAGACGATCAAGAGCGGACTTTCGGCCGGACGCGTTCAGTCGGTCGCCACGAGAATAATCGTCGAGCGCGAGGAGGAGATCCGCGCGTTCAAGCCCGAGGAATACTGGACGATCGACGTTATGCTCGAAGGAAAGAACCGCGGTAAGGTCAAGGCGAAGTTCTGGGGCGACGAGTCGGGCAAGCTTGAACTCCACTCCGAGGACGAGACGATGAAGGTCGTGAACGCCGTCGAGGGTAAGGATTTCAATGTGAAATCGGTCAAGAAGGCGATCAGGATGAAAAATCCCGCGCCGCCATTCACAACTTCGACGATGCAGCAGGAGGCCTCCAGAAAGCTCGGATTCCAGTCGCAGAAGATAATGCGCGTGGCGCAGGAGCTTTACGAGGGTATCAATCTCGGAAGCGCGTCGGGCGGAGTTCAGGGTCTTATCACCTATATGCGTACCGACTCGCTCCGTATCGCCGACGAGGCGGCCGAGGCGGCGAAGGAATTCATTGTCGGAAAGTACGGCGAGGAATTCTATCCGAAGGAGCGCAGAATCTACAAGACCAAGGCCGGGGCGCAGGACGCGCACGAGGCGATCCGCCCGTCGAGCCTCGCCTTTGAGCCGGAAAAGATCAAGAAATCGCTGACTCAGGATCAGTACAGACTCTATAAGCTCATCTGGGACCGCTTCATGGCGAGCCAGATGGCGTCGGCCGAGCTTGACACGGTCACGGCCGACATCGAGGCGGGAGGCTATATCTTCCGTTCAAGCGGATATACCGTCAAGTTCCAGGGATATATGACGCTTTACGAGGAGTCGGAGGATTACGTCGCGCCGAATGTCGCCGACACCGACACCCCCGAAAAGAGCCTCAAGCTTCCGAAGATCGAGCAGGGCGACATACTGAAGCACGATCAGACGACCCCGAGCCGTCATTTCACCGAGCCGCCCCCGAGATACAACGAGGCGTCGCTTGTCAAGTTCCTTGAAGAGCGCGGAATCGGACGTCCGTCGACATTCGCGACGATAATCACCACGATAATCACGCGCGGGTATGTCGTGCGCGAGGGAAAGTCGCTTAAGCCGACCGAACTCGGCGAGATCACGACGAAGCTCATGGTCGAGAATTTCCCGAAGATCGTCGACTATGAGTTCACGGCCGACATGGAGACCGAGCTTGACGAGATCGCGAACGGCGTGAACACGATGAGCGGGGTTCTTCACGGATTCTACGACGATTTCGCCGCCGCGCTCGATCACGCCGAGAAGACGGTCGAAAAGGGAGCGTACGCGCCTCCGGTCGAGGAGACCGACATGATCTGCGAAAAGTGCGGCGCGAAGATGGTCGTCAAGAACGGACGCTACGGAAAATTCGCCGCCTGCCCGAACTATCCGTCCTGCAAGAACACCAAGCCGCTCACTCCGACCGGGGAAAAGGTCGAGGAAAAGATTGTCGAGACCGACATGATCTGCGAAAAGTGCGGAAGCCCGATGGTCATGCGCACCGGACGATTCGGAAACTTCTACGCCTGCTCGCGCTATCCCGAGTGCAAGAACACGAAGCAGATCGCGAAGGAAATCGGCGTGAACTGTCCTCTCTGCGGCGCGCCGATCGTCGTCAAGAAGGGAAAGAGCAAGAGCGTATTCTACAGCTGCTCGCGCTATCCCGAGTGCGAGTTCTCGTCGTGGGACGTCCCGACAAACGAGAAGTGTCCCGAATGCGGCTCGATGCTCTACAAGAAGAAGGGCAAGGATCAGCTGATCTGCAAGAAGGAAGGCTGCGGCTACAAGCGCGACGTCGAGAGCGCGGAGGAAGAGACGAATGAGTGAGCCGACGATAAATATAATCGGCGCGGGACTCGCCGGGTGCGAGGCCGCGTGGCAGGCCGCAGGGCGCGGCGTGAGAGTCAGGCTCTTTGAGATGAAGCCGGAGAAATATTCCCCGGCTCATCACTCGCCGGGATTCGCCGAGCTGGTCTGTTCAAACTCGCTCCGGTCGAATATGCTCTCAAACGCGGTCGGTGTGCTTAAGGAGGAGATGAGACTCCTCGACTCGCTGATAATCGAGGCGGCGTACGCCTCCGAGGTTCCGGCGGGGAGCGCGCTCGCGGTCGACAGAGTTAAGTTTTCGGATTATATCACCGACAGGATAAGGAATCATCCGCTTATTGAGGTCATCGGGGGCGAGGTGACCGAGATTCCCGACGGAATCACGGTCGTGGCGTCGGGGCCGCTGACCTCGAAGGCACTTTCCGACTCGATCGGAGAGCTTATCGGAGTCGATTATCTGCATTTCTTCGACGCGGCCGCGCCGATTGTCAGCTTTGACTCGATCGACATGACAAAGGCCTTCTACGCGTCGAGATACGGCAAGGGCGAGGCGTCGTACATCAACTGTCCCTTCACGAAAGAGGAGTATGACAGATTCTACGAGGCTTTGATAACCGCCGAGGAGGCCGAGCTTAAGGATTTTGACAAGTCGGAGCAGCTTACGGTCTTCGAGGGCTGTATGCCGGTCGAGGTCATGGCGAAAAGAGGGCGCGACACGCTGCTTTTCGGACCGATGAAGCCGGTCGGGATCACGGTCCCGGCGACCGGAAAGGAAGCTTTCGCGATCGTTCAGCTCCGGCAGGAGAACGACGAGAAGTCGATGTACAATATCGTCGGCTTCCAGACTCATCTGAAATTTCCCGAGCAGAAGCGGGTTTTCGGGCTTATCCCGGGACTCGAGAACGCGGAATTCCTGCGCTACGGCGTGATGCACCGAAACACCTTCATGAACTCGCCGAAGCTTCTCGACCGGACCTATATGATGCGAAATCGTCCGGGACTTTTCTTCGCCGGACAGATGACCGGGGTCGAGGGGTACGTCGAGAGCGCGTCGAGCGGACTTATCGCCGGGATGAACGCCGCGCTTTATGCGCTGGGAAAGGAACCCGTGAGCTTTGACAACACGTCGGTGATCGGATCGCTCGCCTGCTACATAAGCGACGAGAGCGTTTCGGACTTCCAGCCGATGAACGCGAATTTCGGGCTTGTGAAGTCGCTTGACGTGAAGGTGAAAGGCGGCAAGAAGGCGAGAAACGAATATATCGCGAACCGCGCGCTTTGTTATGTGAGAGAAAAGGCCGGGAAAACGGCCGACGAAACAGAAGGAGATCAGCAATGAAACTTATACTTGACGCGATGGGCGGAGACAACGCCCCGCTTGAAATAATGAAGGGCGCGGCGCAGGCCGTAGCCGAATATCCGGATGTCGAGCTTGTGATCACCGGGCGCGAGAACGAGCTTCGTGATCTCTGCGAGAAGGAGAAGATCTCAACCGAGAGAATGACGTTCATCGACGCGCCCGAGGTTGTAACGATGGAGGATCCGGCGCAGTCGGTCGTCATGTCGAAGAAGAATTCCTCGATGGGAATCGGACTGCGCACGCTCGCCTCGGGCGGCGGGGACGCCTTCATCTCGGCCGGAAACACCGGCGCGCTGATGACCGGAGCCACGCTTCTCGTCCGCTGTGTGAAGGGCGTGAAGCGCGCGGCCATCGCGACGATTCTTCCGATGGACAAGCCGGTGCTGATGATCGACTCGGGTTCGAACGTCACGGTGACTCCCGAGTATCTCTTGCAGTTCGCGATTCTCGGATCGGTCTACATGGAGCAGCTTTTCGGTGTTGAGAGACCGAAGGTCGGACTCCTCAACAACGGCACCGAGGATCACAAGGGAACTCCGACAATGGTCGAGGCGCACAAGCTTTTACGTGGCTGCGAGGGGATAAACTTCATCGGCAACGTCGAGGCGAAGTCGATTCCGTTCGGCGAGTGCGACGTGCTTGTCACCGACGGCTTCACGGGAAATATCGTTCTCAAGACGATCGAGGGACTTTCGAAGTTCATGATGAAGAAGCTCAAGGGAATCTTCCTCAAGAACGCGTTCAGCAAGGTCGCCGCGCTTATGATAAAGAAGGAATTCTCTGGACTCAAGAAGTCGTTTGACGCCAGCGAATACGGCGGCGCGCCCTTCCTCGGAATCTCGAAGCCGGTCTTCAAGGCTCACGGAAGCTCTGACGCGAAGGCGATCAAGAACGCGATTCGTCAGGCGCGCGACTATGTCTCAAAGGGCGTTCCGGGAATAATCGACGAGCGGATCGCCGCGGGACTCGCGCAGAACGCCGCGAAGGACGTCTGAATCTGATTTATCCGATACGAAAGGCAGGAAAATATTTTGGGAAAGAACATCGAAGAAAATCTTCCGCGTCCGCTCGTGGATTTCGAAAAGCGGATCGGTTACGGCTACAAAGATATCGGACTGCTCGAAACGGCACTGACGCACTCGTCCTTCGCCAACGAGATGAAGGCGAAGGGACAGCATTCCGATTTCAACGAGCGTCTGGAGTTTTTAGGCGACTCGGTGCTTTCGATAATCGTCAGCGACTATCTCTACAAGCATTTTCCCGAGCTTCCGGAGGGCGATCTCACGAAGATCCGCGCAAGCGCGGTCTGTGAGAAGACTTTGGGAAAGCTCGCCGCCGATCTTGAACTCGGCAAATATATGCGTCTCGGCCACGGCGAGGAGCTTTCGCACGGACGCGAGAGGGTTTCGATCTTAGCCGACGCTTTCGAGGCACTTCTGGCGTCGATATATCTCGACTCGGGTTCGCGCGACGCGGTCGAGGCGTTCCTGATGCCGCGGGTTATACCCGAGATAAGGCAGTTCGTCGAGAACGGCAAGAACAAGGATCACAAGACTCTGCTTCAGCAGATCGTTCAGCAGGAGCGCGGCGAAATTCTTGAATACGTTCTCATCGGCGAGTCGGGTCCCGACCACGACAAGTGCTTTGAGGTCGAGGCGAGACTCAACAGCAATGTCATCGGCCACGGAAAGGGACACTCGAAGCGCGAGGCCGAGCAGATGGCCGCCAAAGAGGCTCTCATACTCTTCGGAGACAAATGAGAGAACACGAAGCGCGGAATTGTTCTCCACAAAAAAAGCCGAGGCACATAAACATCCCGATCTTCATCCCGCATCTCGGATGCCCGAATAACTGCGTTTTCTGCAATCAGCGGAGCATTTCGGGTCACGGGGATTTCGACATAACGTCGGTGCGGGGCGAGATTGAGACAGCCGTAAGTACGGTCGACTATTCGTCGTCCGAGGTTGAGATCGCGTTTTTCGGCGGAAGCTTCACCGGGATTGACCGCGACGAGATGGTATATCTTCTCTCGGTCGCGAAAGAGTACATCGACGCCGGAAAGGCGGGAGCGGTCAGAATCTCAACGCGCCCGGACTATATCGACGATGAGATTCTCGATATCCTTGAAAAATACCGTGTCACCGACATAGAGCTCGGGCTTCAGAGCATGGACGACGGGGTTCTTAAGCTTTCAAAGCGCGGACACACGGCAAAGACCGCGAAAAACGCCTGCCGCCTTATAAAATCGCGCGGATTCACGCTTGTCGGGCAGATGATGATCGGCCTTCCGGGATCGGATATCGGAAAGGAAGTCGCGACGGCCGAAGAAATCGCTTCGCTCTGCGACGGCGCACGGATTTATCCGACCGTCGTTTTCGAGGGGACCGAGCTTTGCGAAATGACGCGGAGCGGGGAATATCTTCCGCTTTCGCTCGACGACGCGGTGATCCGCTCGGAGGCCGCGCTCGACGTCTTCATAAAGGCCGGAATTCCGGTTTTGCGGCTCGGACTCTGCGCCTCGGACAACCTTTCGGATCCCGAAAAGGCGGTCGCGGGGGCGGGACACAGCGCGCTCGGCGAGCTTGTCTACGGCGAACACTATATGCGCGTAATGCGCGAATATATCGGGCGGAACAAGCTCGATCTTTCGGGAAAGCGCGTTATTCTTCACGCGCCGCCCGGCGAGATTTCAAAGGTCTCGGGGCAGAAGAAGAAAAACAAGCAGAGACTCATTTCGGAGTTCGGCGCGGCAGACGTCAGAATCGCCGCCGACGACACCCTTTGTGAGTACGAGGTCAGGATTGAAACAGTCTGACGCGGAAATTTCACGTTTGAGACTATCGGGGAGGATAACATATGTATCTTAAATCATTGGAGCTGTTCGGGTTCAAGTCCTTTCCCGACCGTACCGTTCTGAGCTTTACCGGGACGGACGACCGCGCGGTCGGCGCGACGGTTATCGTCGGTCCGAACGGAAGCGGAAAGTCGAACATCTCGGACGCGATGCGCTGGGTTCTCGGCGAGATATCGTCGAAGAACATCCGCGGAACCAAGATGGAGGACGTTATTTTCGGCGGCACCGACGACCGCAAGCAGATGAATTTCGCCGAGGTGTCGGTCACGTTCGACAATCCCGACAGGCAGATAGACATAGCCTACGACGAAGTCACGGTAACCCGCAGATACTACCGCAAGGGCGAGAGCGAGTATTTCATCAACCGCAAGCCGGTGAGACTGCGCGACATTCACGAGCTTTTCATGAACACCGGAGTCGGCCGCGACGGATATTCGATAATCGGTCAGGGGCGGATCGCCGAGATAATCTCACAGAAGAGCGAGGAACGCCGGACGATCTTTGAGGAAGCCGCGGGAATCGCGAAATACCGCTACAAAAAGGAAGAGGCCGAGGGCAAACTTGAGACGGTCGAGGAGAATCTGACCCGTCTTGAGGACATAATGTCCGAGCTTGAGAGCCGCGTGGCTCCGCTTGAACGCGAGGCCGAGCGCGCGAGAAGATATCTTGAGTATTACGAGGTCAAGAAGCGCGACGACGTTTCGCTCTGGATCTACGACATGAACAGGATCAGAGCCGACCTCAAAGCGGCCGACGACAATCTGGCTCTCGCGAAGAACGAATTCGACATTGTGAGCGAGGCACTCTCAACGCTTGAAAATCAGAACGAGAGAGTTTTCGAGGCCTCGCAGGAATCAAAATACAAATACGAACAGACGCAAAGACAGCTCGACGACTCGAACAGGTCGATTCACGAGCTTGACAATAAAATAAAGCTCACCGAGAACAACATTTCTCACCGCGAGGAGCAGATATCCGAACGGATCGCGACGCGGGAGAAGTTGAAAACAAAGGGTGAGGAGCTGTCGGTGAGACTCACGGAGTCTGAGAAGACGCTTTCGGAGTGCCGGGAAAAGCTCGCGGAACTCACCGGAAAGCTCAGCGGCACCGAGTCGGAACTCGCCGGAACCCGCGAAAAACGGACGGCTCTGGCGAAAAAGCTCGACGATGAGCTTGCCGAGCAGAAGCGCGGCGAGGAAAGACTTGTCGAGCTGAAAATCCGGCTCTCGGTTCTCGACACGACCGAGAAGAACGACAGCGAGAAGACCGAGTCGCTTGAAAGTGAGATAAAACGCTACACCGAAAGCTCCACGCTTCTTTCCGACCGCGCCGAAAAGGCCGAGAAGGCGATCGCCGGATATAAGGCGAGAGCCGATGAGATAAAGGAAAAATCGGCTAAGCTCTCGGCCGAGGTAGAAGCGGTCAAGAAGGAAAAGCAGGATCTTATCGACGCGGCGAACACGGCTTACCTCGACTACACGGCGAAAAAGCACCGCATCGACGCGATCCGCCGCATGGAGGAGCTTTTCGAGGGATATTCCCAGAGCGTAAGATTCTTGATGAGCGAATACGAGGCCGGGAAGATCGAGGGAACGCGCCCGGTCACGTCGGAGGGAAACGGTGGAAGAATCTGGGGCCCGGTTTCGAGACTGATCGATGTCGGCGCGAGATATGTCCTCGCCGTCGAGACCGCGCTCGGGGCGAACATTCAGAATATCATCGTCGACGACGAGTCGACCGCCAAGGCGGCTATCGCCTACTTAAAGAAGAAAAACGCCGGACGCGCGACCTTCTATCCGATCACCTCGATGAAGCCGCGGTACAGTCCGATTCCCGATTCGGAGTGCAGGAAGTACGCCGGATACATCGGCACCTGCGACAGCGTGATAAAATTTGACGAGAAATTCTCGGGAATAATCCGGAATCTTCTCGCGTCGACGCTGATCTTTGACAACATCGACAACGCGTCGGTCATGGCGAAGGCGACCGGATACCGGACGAGAATCGTCACGGTCGACGGTCAGGTGATAAACGCCGGAGGCTCGTTCACGGGCGGTTCGGCAAAGCGCGACTCGGGAATGCTGACCCGTAAGAGCGAGACAGAGAAGCTTAAGAACGACGTCGCCGCGCTTTCGAAAATTCTCGAGGACAACAAGAACTCGCAGAACGAATGCGACCGCCGGATCGCCGCGAAGTCCCGCGAGATATCCGAGCTTTCGGCGCAGAACTCAATGCTCTCGTCGCTTTCGGGCGCGGAGAACACACAGCTTGAGGTCATAAAGAGCCAGCTTGGCGGCGAGCGGAACATGATTGAGTCGCTGGGACGCGACCTTGAAAAGATAAAATCCGGATTTGACGAGCGCGCCGAGGGAATCGCGAAGCTTAAGAAGGAATCCGACGAGATCGGGGAGGCGAACAGGCTGATTGCCGAAAAGCGCGCGGCCGAGGCTTCCGAACTCGGAGATCTCGATATCCGCGCCGAGGAGCTTGAAGCCGAAAGAAGCGGACTCATGGTCAGCCGCGCCGAGGCCGCGAAGGATGTCGAGACGGCCGGGGAGAAGCTCTCTGAGACAAAGAATAATATCGAAGAGAACGAATCGGCGGCAAGGGACAACGAGGAACTGCGCGAAGGGCTTGAAAAGCAGAATTCCGACGCCGGGGAAGAGCTTCGGAAAATGAGAGACGAGCTTTCAAGGCTCGGTGAAAAGGTCGGAGGGCTTGAAAAGGAGCGGTCTGATCTCTCGGCGAAAAATCTCGAATACGAGCAGAAGATAAATTCCCTGCGCGCGAAGATCCGCGAAAAGACGGCCGACAAGGAGATTTCGTTCCGGAATCTCACAATCGCCGAGTCAAAGCAGAAGGATCTTTCAGCCGGAATCGACAAGCTGACCGCGAGACTCTGGGAGGACTACGAGCTTACCTACACGACCGCGCTTGAATGCGGATATCCCGAGGTGAACGATGAAAACCGCTCCGAGGTCATCTCGGAGCAGAACGACTACCGCGCGAAGCTGAAGGCTCTGGGCGGGGTGAATCTCTCGGCGATCGACGAGTACGCCGAGGTTAAGAAACGCTACGATTTCATGACGACGCAGATAAACGACCTCAGGAGTTCGAAGGAGAATCTGCTTGAGATAATCTTCAAGCTTGAGGTCGAGATGCGCGAGACCTTCTCGTCGGCGTTTGCCGAGATTGACCGGAACTTCAAGGAGGTTTTCTCTGAGCTTTTCGGCGGCGGAAGCTGTGAGCTTTCGCTGACCGACCCCGAGAACGTGCTTGAATCGGGAATCGAGATCCGCGTCGCGCCGCCCGGAAAGATCATCAAGAGTCTGACGCTTCTCTCGGGAGGCGAGCAGGCGTTTGTGGCGATCGCGCTCATTTTCGCGATTTTACGCGTGAATCCGACGCCGTTCTGTATCTTTGACGAGATCGAGGCCGCGCTGGACGAGTCGAACGTTTTCCGGTTCGCGGATTATCTGAAACGCTATTCGGACAGAACGCAGTTCATCGTCATCACACACAGACGCGGAACGATGGAGATCGCCGACCGGATTTACGGCGTCACGATGCAGGAGCGCGGAATCTCGAAGGTACTTACCCTCGACATGGACGAGGCCGAGGAGAGCCTTGAGTCCGCCGAGCAAAACGGCAAAGAGAAACTATAAAGGGAGAGCATATGGGATTTTTTGAAAAACTTAAAGAGGGTCTTACAAAGACCAAAAACGCGATTTTCAAGCAGGTAAACAACCTTTTCAAGAACTTTGTCAAGGTCGATGAGGATATGCTTGAGGAGCTTGAGGAGCTTCTTATAATGGCCGATGTCGGCGTGAACTCTACCGAGGAGATAATTGAGCAGCTCCGCGACCGGATAAAGGAGGAGCGTATTTCGGATCCTGATGAGTGCCGGAAGGCTCTCTGCGATATTCTGGTCGGGATGATCGGCGACGGTGAGCCGCTTGATCTCTCGACGACGCCTTCGGTTATCCTTGTTATCGGCGTCAACGGCGTCGGAAAGACAACCTCGATCGCCAAGATCGCGCATCGGCTTAAGGATCAGGGCAAGCACGTCATGCTCGCGGCGGCCGACACCTTCCGCGCGGCGGCGATTGATCAGCTTCAGATCTGGGCGGATCGGGTCGGAGTCGAACTTATAAAGCACAATGAGGGCGCGGATCCGGCGGCCGTCGTGTTTGACGCGGTGAACGCCGCGAAGAAGCGCAACGCCGACGTTCTGATTGTCGACACTGCCGGACGTCTTCACAACAAGAAGAATCTCATGGACGAGCTCGCGAAGATCAACCGCGTCATCGAGCGCGAGCTTCCGGGCGCGGCGCGCGAGACTCTGCTCGTCCTCGACGCGACAACCGGACAGAACGCCGTCTCGCAGGCGAAGGAATTCAAGCACGCGGCGGATATCACCGGACTTATCTTAACGAAGCTTGATGGCACGGCGAAGGGCGGAATTGTCTTCTCGATCAAGAAGGAACTCGACATTCCGGTGAAGTTCATCGGAGTCGGCGAGAAGTATGACGATATGCAGGAATTCAACGCGAAGGACTTTGTCGACGCGCTGTTTGAAAGCGAGGAATGACGATGAAGGTGGTTCTCGCGTCGAGAAACAAAAAAAAGATCCGCGAACTTGAAACTTTTCTTAAGGAAATCTCGTCTGATATAACTGTACTCTCACTCGACGACATCGGTTTTCACGACGAGATAGTCGAGGATGGCAGGACCTTTGCCGAAAACTCGAAGATAAAGGCTCTCGTTCCGGCAAGGCTCGGTTATATCGGAGTCGCGGATGATTCGGGACTGGAGGTTGACGCGCTTTGCGGCGCGCCGGGAGTGTATTCGGCGAGATATTCGGGCGAGGGCGCTACCGACGAGAAGAACAACGCGAAGCTTCTGAAGGCTCTTGAAAACGTTCCCGACGAAAAGCGGACGGCGAGATTCAGAACGGTCGTCACCTGCGAATTCCCGGACGGGCGCGAGATTGTCCGCGACGGCTTCTGCGAGGGAAGGATTCTCAGCGAGCCGAGGGGAGCCGACGGCTTCGGATACGATCCGTTATTCTACTACGAGCCATTCGGAAAGACCTTCGCCGAGCTTACGCCTGAGGAAAAAAACTCGGTCAGCCACAGGGGAAAGGCGATGCGCGAATTCATAAAGGCGTTCGCCATGGCGATAAAGGGTTAAAAAATCACAAAACAGGAGAAAAATATGCTTACAAGCAAACAGCGCGCGGGACTCCGGAAGATGGGAGCCATGCTCGACACGATTTTTCAGGTCGGCAAGGGCGGCGTCAACGACAATATGTGCGAGCAGATCGGAAACGCGCTTGAGGCACGCGAACTCATAAAACTCCGCGTACTTGAAAATTCCGAATACAGCGCGAAGGAAGCGGCAGACGAGATCTCCGGAAGAGTCGGCGCGGACGTTGTTCAGGTCATCGGAACGAGATTCGTTCTCTACCGCGAGTCGGTCGACCACAAGACGATCGACCTTGATGCGCTCGGAAAATGAGACTGGGGATCTACGGCGGCACGTTTTCGCCGATCCATTACGGTCATATCCGCGCGGCGAAGGATTTTCTCGGAGCCTTCGGGCTTGATAAGCTTCTTATAATCCCGACGGCGACTCCGCCTCACAAGGCGGCGGTCGAGGGCGCGTCGGCGAAGGATCGGCTCGAAATGGCGCGGATCGCGTTTTACGGCGCGGACAGCCGGATCGAGGTTTCGGATTTTGAGATCTCGCGCGGCGGAAAGAGCTACACTGTGAACACGCTGAAAAGCTTCGCGCCGGGGAACGAGCTTTATATGCTCGTGGGAACCGATATGTTCCTGACGCTCGACTCATGGTATGAGTCGGAGCAGATATTTGAGCTTTCGGACATAGTCCTTATGCGCCGCGAGGACGAGCCGGAGACCTTTGAGCTTATTCAGAGGAAAACTTACGAATACAAGTCGCGCTTCGGGGCGAGAATACACTTTATAGACGACAGGCCCTTTCCGGTTTCGTCGACCGCTCTGCGCGCGATGATTTCGGGCGGAGAGGATATAAAGGGTCTGGTTCCCGGCGGCGTGGCTGAATATATCGAAAAAAACGCTCTCTACAAGGAGAAATCAAATGATCACTGAGGAGAAGGAAAAAAATCTCGCGAAGCTCCGCGAGAGGATCAAGGACTACATCGGCGGCAAGCGGCTTTTGCACACGTACGGCGTTGAGCGTGAGATCGCGAAGCTCGCCGGAATCTACGCGCCGGACGAGGAATACGATCTGCGCGCGGCCGCGCTGCTCCACGACATAACGAAGCCGCTTTCGCTCGCCGAGCAGCTGAAGCTCTGCGACGAATACGGGATTCCCTACACAAACGGCGAAAAGCTGACGCCGAAGATCTTCCACGCTAAAACGGCGGCCGAGACGATAAAGGCGAAATTTCCGGAGTTTTATAACGAAACGGTCTACGGCGCGGTGCTTTATCACACGACCGGAAAGGCCGGCATGAATATCGGCGAAAAGCTTCTGTATCTCGCCGACTACATCGAGGACACGCGGACCTTTCCCGACTGTGTGGAGCTTCGGAAATACTTCTGGGACAGAATTCCGGCGGCAAAGGACAAGGCGGCGAAGGATTCGGTGCTTCGCGACACTCTGATAATTTTATTCGACATGACTATCAAGGGACTCATCGGGGACGGGTCGCAGATACACCGCGATACCGTTGAAGCCCGAAATTTTCTGATAGAGGAAAGAGAATTTGAAAAACAATAACACTCTGCAAAAACGCCATCCGGCAAAGAAAAGCCGGATTCCGGTCGTGAAGATAGTGCTTGCCGTCGTGATAGTGCTGATCCTCGCGATCATCTGCGGCACGGCCGCGTTTCTGAAATTATACCGTCCGTCGGTCGACACCGGGGTTCCGTTCGGCACCGAGACCGATCCGCCTAAGGAGACCACGGCTCCCGATTCCGACACTCCGCCCGAGGTGACGACCGAGCCGTCAACGCCGTCAGGCAATTTCACGCGCGACACCGAGAGTGTGAACTTCCTTGTCGTCGGGCGCGACGCGGCGGCATGGAACACCGACGTCATAATGCTTGTAAACTTCAATATGAAAGAGGGAAGTCTCGCGGTGATGCAGATTCCGCGTGACACCTACATTGAGATCGACCGTGTGCGCGGACGAATCAACACGACTATGGTGACAATGCGCGGCGCGGCCTACTCAAAGGATCCGTCGCTGTCGCAGGAGGAGCTTCTCAAGGCCGGAATGGCCGGAATGTGCGAGCTTCTCGAAAAGACGCTCTGCATCCAGATCGACGGCTACGCGCACGTCAACCTCGAGGGCTTCCGCGGGATAATCGACGCGATCGGCGGAGTTTCGATGGACGTTCCGTACGATATGGATTATGAGGATCCCGATCAGAATCTGTATATTCACTTAAAAGCCGGATCGCAGCTGCTTGACGGAAAGAAGGCCGAGATGTTCGTCCGCTTCAGGAGCGGATACGTTCAGGCCGACATCGGACGCATAGACGCGCAGAAGATGTTCTTGACCGCGCTATTCAAGCAGCTTAAGGCGAAGATGACCGTCTCGACGATACCGAAGCTCGCCGAGCAAGTCTTCAAGTACGTCACGACCGACGTTCCGCTCGCCGACATTATCATTTATGCCAAGGAGCTTCTCGGGGTTGACATGAACAACATCTCGATGATGACTCTTCACGGCGCGGCGCTCCAGACCGAGTCGGGAGCATGGTACTACTGCATGAACCGCGCGTCCGCGCTTGACATGATCAACACCTACTTCAATGTCTACGACACGCCGATAACCGACGCTATGTTTGACAAGACCGAGGCCTTCACCGACGAGGACAGCCCGGCTTTCAACCGGATCTACAACGCCGCTCCCGATGATGTCGCCGTCGAGGTCAAGCCTGACGTCAAGACGGGCGAGGAGATCGACGAGGGCGAACTCGATATAACTTTGAAATAACGCAGAAAGGATAATATAAATGGACAACATGACACCCGAACTTCCGTCTCTTGAGAACGCTGAGCCGATCGAGCTTGCGAAGGAACTCGTCCGCGCGCTTGACCTTAAGAAGGCGCGCGACATAAAGCTCCTCCGTGTCGCCGATCAGACTATCATCGCGGATTACTTCGTGATCTGCGGCGGTACGTCGAACACGAACATAAAGGCTCTGGCGGGCGAGGCGGAGTACAAGCTCTCCCTACGCGGCGTCGCTCCTCTGAGGATCGACGGATACAGCGAGGGACAATGGATAGTACTCGATTTCGGCTCGGTGATGGTTCACATCATGAGCCGCGAAAACCGCGATTTCTTCAAGCTCGAAAAGCTCTGGAGCGACGCCGAGGCTGTGGATATCAGCGATATATTGCTAAAGGATTGAGGCCGCGCCGCGATTTGCGGCACGTGCCCTATGAAAACAAAACCTGACAAATTTATAATAAAGGACAAGATATATAATGAAGTATGATTTCAGAGCCGCTGAGAAAAAGTGGCAGGACAAATGGGAAGAGACCGGCGTATTCAAGGCGACCGAGGATCACTCGAAGCCGAAGTTCTACGGACTCGTCGAGTTCCCCTATCCGTCGGGCGCTGGCATGCACGTCGGACACATCAAGGCTTACTCCGGACTCGAGGTCATCTCGAGAAAGCGCCGGATGCAGGGCTACAACGTCCTCTTCCCGATAGGCTTTGACGCTTACGGTCTGCCGACCGAGAACTACGCGATCAAGACCGGAATCCATCCGCGCAAGGTCACCGACATGAATATCGCGAAGTTCACCTCTCAGTTAAAGCGTGTCGGCTTCTCGTTCGACTGGTCGAGAGTCATCGACACCACCGAGGAGGGCTACTACAAGTGGACTCAGTGGATCTTCCGCAAGATGTTCGACGCCGGGCTTGTCTTCCGCGCGAAGACTCTCGTCAACTACTGCCCCTCCTGCAAGGTCGTCCTCTCGAACGAGGATTCTCAGGGCGGCAAGTGCGATATCTGCCACAGCGACATAGTCCAGAAGTCGAAGGATGTCTGGTATCTGCGCATAACCGAGTACGCCGACAAGCTCCTCGCCGGACTCGACAAGGTTGATTATCTTCCGAATATAAAGCTCCAGCAGGAGAACTGGATCGGTCGCTCCGAGGGCGCTTTCGCCGAGTTTAAGCTCGTTGACGACTCGGGTGCGGATATCGGCGAAAATCTCAGAATCTACACGACCCGTCCCGACACGATGTTCGGCGTCACCTTCATGGTCATCGCGCCCGAGCATCCGGTCATCGAGACCTATCACGATCAGATAAAGAACATCGACGCGCTCGAGGCCTACAAGAACGAGTGCGCCAAGAAGACCGAGTTTGAGCGCACCCAGCTTGTCAAGGACAAGACCGGAGTCCGAATCGAGGGCATAAAGGCTGTCAACCCGGCGAACGGCAGGGAGATCCCGATCTACATCTCCGACTACGTAATGATGGGTTACGGCACGGGTGCTATAATGGCTGTCCCGGCGCACGACGAGCGCGACTACGACTTCGCGAAGAAGTTCGGAATCGACATAATCGAGGTCATAAAGGGCGGCGACATTTCGAAGGAGGCTTACACAGGCGACGGCGAAATGGTCAACTCGGAGTTCCTCAACGGAATCGCCACCAAGAAGGAAGCCATCGCGAAGATGCTCGAGTTCCTGAAGGAGAAGGGAGTCGGCGAAAAGGGCGTTCAGTACAAGATGAAGGACTGGGCTTTCAACCGCCAGAGATACTGGGGCGAGCCGATACCGATCGTCCACTGCGAACACTGCGGAATGGTCGGCGTGCCTTACGATGAACTCCCGCTGAAGCTCCCGAACGTCGAGAATTTCGCTCCCGGAGAGGGCGGAGAGTCGCCGCTCGCGAAGATTGACTCGTTTGTCAACTGTATCTGCCCGAAGTGCGGACGCCCCGCAAAGCGCGAGACCGACACGATGCCGCAGTGGGCGGGATCCTCGTGGTACTTCCTCAGATACTGCGACCCGCACAATGACAAGGAGTTCGCGTCAAAGGAAGCTCTCAAATACTGGATGCCGGTCGACTGGTACAACGGCGGTATGGAACACGTCACGCGCCACCTTATTTATTCGAGATTCTGGCACAGATTCCTCTATGATATCGGCGAGGTTCCCTGTGAGGAGCCCTACGCGAAGCGCACGGCTCAGGGACTGATTCTCGGTCCGGACGGCGAGAAGATGTCGAAGTCGAAGGGCAATGTCGTCGACCCGAACGATGTCGTCGACGAGTACGGAGCTGACGTTCTCAGAGTCTACACGCTCTTCATGGGCGATTACGCCTCGGCGGCGCCGTGGAGCGAGAGCAGCGTCAAGGGCTGCAAGCGCTTCCTCGAGAGAGTCGCGGGACTTGTCGATATGGCGAAGGGCGAGGGTGCTACACCGAAGCTCGAGTCGGCGTTCCACAAGACGATAAAGAAGGTCTCGCAGGACATCGAGGACATGAAGTTCAACACGGCGATCGCGGCTCTGATGACGCTGATCAACGAGATTTACGACTGCGGAAGCCTGACGAAGGACGAGCTCGGAATCTTTGTCCGCCTGCTCTGCCCGTTTGCTCCGCACCTTTCGGAGGAACTCTGGCAGTTACTCGGACATGACACGCTCTGCGCGGTCGCGAAGTGGCCCGAGTGGGACGATGAGAAGACGGTCGACACGACGGTCGAAATCGCGGTTCAGGTCTGCGGAAAGCTGAAGTTCACGAAGGAGATCCCGATGAACACGTCTAAGGAGGACGCCATCGCGCTGGTCAAGGCCGACGAGCGGATCACTCCGTTCATCGAGGGCAAGACGATCGTCAAGGAAATTTCGGTTCCGAACAAGATTGTCAACATCGTTGTGAAGTGATAGTTATGATCCGCCGCTTTTCGCGGCGGGTCATTTTTGCGCTGACTGTATTGACAAATCACAGAAAATATGATATGATTATTGCGAGGATAATACATTCGTTTTTTGGAGAGGGCAGCGGCATGAAAAGCGTGAGTAAGAAAGTGATTGCCATAGCGTCGATAGCTATCGTGAGTATTCTGGCGGTCGTTATTTCAGTGACGGCGGCCGTATAAGCGGGCAGGACGACGAAGGCGACGCCGGCTCGCCGGTGGGAGCATGGAATCGTTACGCGTCCGAGGATTATATTCTCGCGGAATATTCAAAGCTCACCGGGAGCGATCGTTTATCGGCTGAACACGAGGAATACGCCGGGTTTTATTTTGATGATCTTGGCAGGGCTGTTATCAGTTTCAAGAAAAACGACAGTGGTGTCGAAACCGCTTCCGTCGTAACAGAGCCTTTGGTGTTGACGGCTTCAGACGGTTACAACAAGATTGTTGTCCGTTATGTCAAGTATAGCAAGGCCGAGCTTGAAGAGATGCGGGACACGATAAGGACATTCGCGCCGGATGTCGGAGAGTTCAAAATGATAGAAATGTGGATTGACTACGAACAGAACAAGGTCGGTATCGGCGTAGGTCCCGGGGTTGACATCGGCGGTTTTACGGACACGCTGCCTGAGCTTGTGGAACTGCCGGATGAATACGCCGATATGTTCGATATATATGTCACCGAAACGGATTGGAGCTTTCTTGGTAACAGTGACTCAGGCGGATAATGTGAGTTTCCTGTGACGGCGCGGCTCTTCTTTTGCCTTCGCGGCGATGGATAAAAAATAAATTTTTCGCGAATTTGCGGTTTCCTCTTGACATATCGGCAAATTTATAGTATAATAATCAGGAGAGAAAATCTCTGGTAGAGGTTTCATCTCCTTTCCACTTGCGGAGGGAGGGATTAGTAATGGCAGAGGTCAGAGTAAAGGATAACGAAACGCTCGACAGTGCGCTTCGCAGATTCAAGAGACAGTGCGCGAGATCCGGAGTTCTCGCAGAGCTTCGTAAGAGAGAACACTACGAAAAGCCGAGCGTCAAGCGTAAGAAGAAGTCTGAAGCGGCTCGTAAGCGCAAGTCGAAGTAAAAAATATTCCGCAAGATAAATTATGCTTCTGGATTAAAGGGAGTGGCGTAAGCCGCTCCTTTTAATTTTTTCGCCATTTCTATTGACAAATCTTCGAATATATTGTATAATGAATATGAATTTACGCTCCGGTTGGGGCGAAAGGAAGGAAAAAATCATGAAAAAGACACTAAGCATTCTGCTCATTCTGGCGTCTCTTATGGGAATCGCCGCCTGCGGAGAAACTCCGGCCGGGAAAAATGATAACGACACCTCAAAGTCTGACGACGTCACGACCGCCGCTCCCGAGGAGTCGACCGATCCCCGCTACGCGATAAAGGAAAACCTCCCAGACAAGAAGTATGACGACTATTCGATAAGAATTCTCATGCGCAACAGCACCTCGCCCGACTGGATCGGCGATATGTTCAGCGACGATCTGACCGGAGAGGTCATCGGCGACGCGGTCTATAAGCGCAACGCGAGCGTTTCCGAGCGTTTCGGCGTAAAATTCGAGCTTATAAAGAGCTCAAACAACAACTACGAGACCGACGGCGTGAACTCGATCCTCGCCGGAGAGGACGCTTATGATATCATCGTCCCGCACGCGCGCGCCGCTTTCAAGTACGCTGAGCAGTCGCTCTGTCTTGACTGGAACAAGGATCTCCCTTATGTCGATCTCGAAAAGCCTTGGTGGGATCAGGACGCGAGAAAGAGCTTCGAGATCAACGGAAAGCTTTACACGATGGTCGGCGATATCAGCTATCAGGCTCTCGCGCAGACCGACTGTATGCTCTTCAACAAGACGCTCTTCGACAAATACGGCGAGGATTATCTCTATCAGAAGGTGCTTGACGACGAGTGGACCTTTGACGAGTTCTCGCGGCTTGTCAAGCTGGTATCGGAGGATCTTGACGGCAACGGAAAGTTCGAGCCTGACAAGGATCTCTTCGGCTACGCGACCTATCAGTGGGTCGGACCGATTCAGGCTCTGACGACCGGAGGCGGACGCATTGTCGAGGCAGACAAGGACGGCGTTCTTAAGCTCTCGATCAACACCGAGCGGAACATCAAGGTCTTCGAGGATTATTTCAAGCTCCTTGACACCGACAACTGCTACATGGAGCTGAACCGCGACGAAAAGCTCAGCGTCTACGATTGCAAGAAGGTCTTCTCTGAGGGGCGCGCGCTCTTTATGGACGGAAACCTCAACGACATTTCGTATATGCGCGACATGAAGGACGATTTCGGAATCGTTCCCGCGCCGAAGTATGACACGACCTGCGAAAAGTATTACACGAACGTCGACTCGGGAACGAACCTCTTCATCGTACCGATCACGAATTCCGACGCCGAGCGGACGTCAGTTATTCTGGAGGCTCTCTGCGCCGAGGGCTACAGAACGGTCATCCCGGCTTACTATGAGGTCGCGCTCCAGACAAAGTACACCCGTGACGATCTCTCGGTTCAGATGCTCGACATAATCAAGGAAGGCCGCGTGTTTGACATCGGATACTATTACTGCGGCGGAACCTTCGGAAGCGCGGGCTACAATCTCGCGAAGACCACCGACCACAATTTCTCGACTTATTACGCTCAGAACGAGTCGAAGGTCTCGACCGATCTCGCGAAAATCATCGAGGAGTACGGAAAATAAGATTCCGGCTCTCACGGAAATTGCGATAAAACCCCAGATTTTCGGATCCATATAAATTTTCGAACCGATCTTCGGTTTGGTATTTACTTTTTCCCGCGTTTGAAGTATAATATTTCAGGGTAACGTTAAACTTTCGCGGATTTTTCCGCGAAAGTTTGCATTGACAAGTCCGTTTCTCTCTGATAAAATATATTATGTAATATTTTGTCATGGAGGACGATAAGTTGAAAATTACCTTTGACGAGAAAAGAAAGCTTTTCAGATTGGTTTCGGAGGGGATGGAGTACGCCTTTACGGTCAATTCCGCGGGCGAACTCGTGAATCTTCACTGGGGCGCGCCGATGCTCTCGGATTCGGATTACGATCCGATTCTTTCCGACCGGGTTTCGGTCTCGACCCGCGCTCCGCGCGGATACAATCCGGGCGAGTACCGCTTCGGCTCGCCGTTTGACTACACGACTCCGGCGATCAAGGTCAGATTCCCGGACGGCGCGGAGACTCTGCGGCTTGTCTACGCCTCGCACGAGATAAAGGAGAACCTCCTTTGCGTGACGCTGAAGGACAGCTTCTATCCCTTTGAGGTGAAGCTTGTCTACCGGGGTTACGGCGATCTTCCGCTCATTTCGAGAAGCGCGGTGATAACGAATCACTGCGGCGGCGCGGTGATTCTCCGCGCGGCGAAGAGCGCGACCTTGCAGCTTCCGTCGGGCGAGGATTTCCGCCTCACGCACTATTCGGGCGAATGGGGCGCGGAATATGAGCGTCAGAGAATGATGCTCACGCAGTCGAGCGTCGTGCTTGAGACTTCGAACCTCACCGACGCGGCCTCGCACCGCGTACCCTTCTTCGCGCTCGACAAGGACGGCCTTTCGACCGAGGAATACGGCGGGGTTTATTTTGGCGCGCTGATGTACAGCGGCGATTTCAGGATCTCGATCGAGACGCAGCACACTCAGACCACAAAGCGCACGAGCGTCACGGCCGGGATAAACGATGCGACGGCCGAGATTCCGCTTGAAAAGGATGAGAGCTTCACGACTCCCGAGCTTGTGTACGGCTATTCTGACGCCGGGTTCGGCCGCATGAGCGAGATACTCTACGACTGGCAGTTCGATCACATTCTCCCGCGCGGCGGAAAATCCGACAAGGCGCATTCGCCGCGTCCGATAATCTACAACACGTGGTATCCGTATGAGTTCGATATCGACGAGAAAAAGCTCATCGACTTCATTCCGAAGGCGAAGTATATCGGCGCGGAGTTATACGTCATCGACGACGGCTGGATGAAGGGCCGCACGAACGACAGGCGCGGACTCGGCGACTGGGTGATCGATCCCGAGCGTTTCCCGCACGGACTCGGATACATTTCCGACAAGGCGCACGAGGCCGGACTTATGTTCGGACTCTGGGTCGAGCCCGAGATGGTCAATCCCGACTCGGATCTCTACCGCGCGCATCCCGACTGGGTGCTTTCCGAGCCGAACCGCGACCGTTCGCTCTCGCGCACTCAGCTGATTCTCGATATGTCGCGCGACGACATAACCGACTGGGCGATCGACTGGCTTGACAGGCTGATAATCGACGCGAAGCTCGACTACCTCAAGTGGGACATGAACCGCGAGGCGTCCGAGATCGGTCTTTATCAGCACGAGCGCGGTGTCGCCGTGAAATATATGCGGAATATCGAGCGGATCTGGAAGCATCTCAACGAGAGGTTCCCCGATCTTCTGCTTGAAAACTGCGCCTCGGGCGGCGGACGCGCCGATTACGGAATGCTTCCGTTCGCCGACCGTGTCAACCGTTCGGACAACGCCGATCCTATCGACGTCATGCTCCTTCACGAGGGATATTCGACTCTCTTCGTGCCGAAGCTGGCGGGCGGCGCGGGTAATGTGTCGCCGTCGCCGAGCCATATCAACAAACGCGCGATCCCGCTCGATTTCCGCGTCAACAGCGGAATGACCGGATCTATGAGCATCGGCGTCAATCTTCTGAAATCCGACGAGGCAGAGCTTGACGCGCTTCGTGACGCGGTTGAACGCTTCAAAAAGCTCCGTCCCGCGCTTCAGGATTCCTATGTCTACCGCGTCGCCTCGGCGAACGAGAACCCGTATTCGCTGCTCCAGTACACGAAGCGCGACCGCACGGAGTTCACGCTCTTCGCGTTCGGACACTCGATGCGTCAGTGGGACAAGCAGCTCCCGCGCTTTAAGATGCGCGGACTGATCCCCGGCGCGGTTTACGTCTCGGACAGCGGTCTGCGTCAGAGCGGCGCGGCTCTTATGGCAAGCGGCGTGAGGGTCAGCCTTGTCGGCGACTATTCAAGCTCGGTTCAGACCTGGAGAATCGAAAAATAACGGAACGAGAGTTTTGCCGATCGTTCCGATGATATGTCAATCCGGCGCGAACGCGCCTGAAATATAATTTATTATACGAGGAATTTCATATGAAAAACGGAAAGATCGGCTACGCCGTGGCCGGACTCGGAGTCGGAAAGGCTCATGTCGACGCGGCGGCTGCCTATGACAAATGCGAGCTTGTCGCCGTCTGCGATCTCATTCAGGCGAAGATGGACAAGGTTGTCGAGAGATATCCCGGCACGAAGACCTATCTTGACTTTGACGAGATGCTGAAGGATCCCGAGATCGATATAATCAGCATCGCCCTTCCTAGCGCGATGCACGCCGAGTTCGCCGTGAAGGCGATGGAGGCCGGGAAGAATGTCCTCATCGAGAAGCCGATCGACATCACCGTCGAGGCGGCGATGAAGATCGAGGAGGCGCGCGTGCGCACCGGAATGACGGCCGGAGTCGTTCATCAGAACCGCAACAACGCCGTCATGAAGCCGATCAAGGAGGCCGTCGACTCGGGCAGACTCGGAAAGCAGGTTCTCGGAACCTTCGCGGTCAAGTGGTACCGCGATCAGCATTACTATGACAACGGCTGGCACGGCACGTGGGCTATGGACGGCGGCGGATCGCTGATGAATCAGGCCGTTCACACGGTCGACCTCATGCAGTGGCTTATGGGCGACGTTAAGTCGGTTCACTCGACGATGGGAATCTATGAGCACAACATCGAGACCGAGGACATGACGGCCTCGGTGATCACCTTCAAATCGGGCGCGGCGGCGACCTTTGTCAGCACGACCTGCGCTTATCCCGGACTCAGCACCGACATTCAGCTCTACGGCACTGGCGGCTCGATCGAGGCCGACGCCGATATCCTGAAACGCTGGCGTTTTGTCGACTCGGAGGACGAGGAAGAGGAAGAAGAGGATATGCTCGACAAGTATTCGGGCGGAAACCGTGTCGCCGAAAAGGCCGATCCGACGCTCGTCACGGGTCACGCGTCGATGGTCGAGAATATCGTTGACGCAGTGATCGAAAAGAAGAATCCGCAGATTCTCCCGCTCGAGGCGATAAAGAGCGTCCGCATAGTCAACGCCATCTACGAGTCGGCGCGCACGGGCAGGACTGTTTACTTCGATTGAAATATTTTCGTGAAAATTCCGGAAAGGTATTGACTTTTCCGGAATTTTGATGTACAATAAACTCATCAAATTGTAAAGGAGATCATAACCATGATCAAAGAACTGGGCGTACAGCTCTACACCATCCGCGACTACATGAAGGACGAGGACTCGATCCGTGCAAGCTTCACGAAGCTCCGCGAACTCGGCTACGACATCGGTCAGACCGCCGGATACTTCATCGGCGCGGAGAAATTCGCGAATATCGCAAAGGAAACCGGACTCAGAATCTGCGGAACCCACTGCGGATTTGAAGATCTCGTCGCGGATCCCGACAAGGCTATGCGCGAGCATGAAATGCTCGGAACGACCAACATCGGTATCGGCGGCATGCCGGGCGACGCGAGAAACGACCTTGAGGGACTTAAGAAGTTCATCGACAAGGCAAACGAGTTCGCGGCTTACATCGGAAAGTTCGGCTTCAGGTTCACCTATCACAACCACAGCTTCGAATTCAGAAAGTTCGACGGCAAGCGGATGATGGACTACCTCGCCGATGGCTTTGACAAGGACAACATCTCGTTCGTTCTCGACACCTACTGGGTTCAGCACGGCGGCGGAGATGTGCGCGCCTGGATGGAAAAGCTCGCCGGACGCATCGACATCCTTCACCTCAAGGACATGGGCATGGCGGCTTCGCAGTACATCACCGAGATCGGCAACGGAAACATTAACTTTGACGGCATCATCGAGACGGCTGACAGGATCGGCGTCAAGTACTATGTCGTTGAGCAGGACACCTGCCCGGGCGATCCCTTTGACAGCCTCCGCATAAGCCGCGACTACATAAAGGCGAAGTATATGTAAAATCCGGCCGCGGAAAACGACCTTATTCCCCGGAAAATACGCGAAAGCCCGTCTCTCAAAACGGGCTTTCGCCTTTTTGTACAAATCGTGTATCACGTATTTGTGCCATGTGACGAACGATTGGCGATAAAATTGTGGTTCCTGGAAGAATTCAATAAAAGTTAATAAATAACCATATCGCCGTTCATATTTAAGAGTTATAATGATTGCACAATGATTTGTGAGCGGGCGCGATTGGTGGTGCGTCGGCCACGGATCGGCGGACATTTATTTATTCTTTCGAAAAGGAGAAAACAATGAAAAAGACATTATCTCTCATTCTTGCGGTTTCCATGCTGCTTGCTATGGCAGTGATGGGCTCCTCTGTATCGGCTGCTTCTTCGGCATTCGATAAGGAGACATTCCGCATCAGCGCGTCTACCATCATGTACGACAACGTCGACAACTCCGGCGGATCTTCCAACAACCCCTTCCAGTACGCTAAGGACTATGGTACCGGACGTAACGACCAGGGTGACTTCGCTTGCTACCCGGCTGTTGACTTCGGTTCCAAGGGCGCGTCCAAGGTTACCGTAAACTTCGGTTTCCACAACCCCGATAATTACGACGAGACCACCTTCGCTGTATATATCGACGCTCCTTATGGCGATCCGGTCGCTACCTTCACTGTAAAGAAGGGCGAGACCAAGGGTTCCGAGATTGTAAACCACAAGGAATTCACCGCTAACTGCACCGTCTCCGCTGGTAAGCATGACGTTTACATCATGGCTACCAACAAGGCTTCGGGTTCGTTCGACTACGCTTACTTCACCGAGGCTGCTTCCACCATCAAGACCACCAAGACCGTTGCTAACCAGATCAAGTATCCGTCGCTCAATCCCTTCAGCGATATGAAGGTTCTCGACGCTACCACTCAGGTTGTTGACCAGATCAACACCAAGGACAAGGGCGGTTCCGGCAAGTCCATTGCTAAGATGGACGCTAACGGTGTCGGTTATTCGTCTCTCGACGATATGATCGTCTTCCCGAACTGCAACTTCGGCAAGACCGGAGCTAAGAAGTTCGAAATCGACTTCGCATTCGGCGCGACTGATGGAAACGCTACTCTCGGCATCTTCATCGACAAGCCCTATGGCACTCCGGTTGCTACCGTTGAGTGCGGCCCGACCGGCGGTTGGGGCCTTGACAAGACCAAGACCTTCTCTGCTGAGCTTGATCCTGAAAAGGTCGGCGCTGGCGCACACACTGTCTTCGTACGTTTCATGACTGAAAAGTCTGGTTCGTTCAACGTTGTAAGATTCGTCGCTGGCGATAAGGACATCACCAAGACCGCAGCAGCTGCTACTCCGGACCTCGTTGTTGTTCCGGTTCTCGCAGCAGTCGCTTCGTTCGCTGGTATCGTTCTCAACAAGAGAAAGCACTAAGAGTCTGAAGCTCGAAGGCTTCCTACATAAAGAATAACTTCTGCCCCGGGCAATAGCCCGGGGTTTTTGCTTTCTCGGCGACTTTCGCGAAAAAAAGTAATATTTATTGTGAAAAAAATAATATATTTGTTGACAAACACGGCTTTCTGTGGTAGAATATAACAAAAAACAGGAGGATATCACGATGGAAAAGGATATCGCGAAATACATACGAGCGGGCGAGGATTATGTCCGTGACCGCGCCGACTCTGAAATCGAGCGCAACCGCAAGGGACTCTTTGAGCTGGTTCTCTGCGAGAACGGTCAGCCGATCAGCGGTGACGTGAGAGTCGAGGCGAGGATGACCGATATTGACTTCAATTTCGGCGCGAATATTTTCATGCTGAATCAGTATGACACCGACGCCGAAAACCGCAGATACGAGAAGGAATTCACGAAGCTCTTCAACTCGGCCGCGATCCCGCTTTACTGGGAGGGAACTGAGCCTGTCGAGGGCGTGCTCCGCTACCCGGCCGACACGCCGAACAATGTTTACCGCCGTCCCCCGGCCGATTTCGTCGCGGATTTCTGCGAGGATCACGGACTGCGGATGAAGGGTCATCCGCTCTTCTGGCACGAGTTCATCCCCGCGTGGCTGAAAAAGTACACCTTTGGTGAGATAAAGTATCTGGTCGAGCGGAGGTTTGCCGAGATTTCGGAGCGGTACGCTGACAGGTGCGAGCGGTTTGACGTTGTCAACGAGCCGTCGAGAATTTACGACGTCTATATGACGAGCCGCGGCGGAAACTGGACGTACATTCTGCCCGAGGACGATTACTGCGTCTGGGCGTTCAACCTCGCGCGCCGCTATTTCCCGGCGAACACGCTGATTCTCAACGACACGGTCGGCGCGTCGTTCCACGAGTTCCGCGGAAAATACAGCGGATATTATCTGAACATCAAGGATCTGCTCTCGCGCGGAGTGCCGATCGACGAGATCGGAATGCAGTGTCACCTCGGCGACCGCGGCGGCGAGAATGTCTACAACGGCGAACGGCTTTACAATGTCCTCGACACCTACGCGTCGCTCGGAAAGCCGATCAACATCTCGGAGATCAGCATCCCGTCGAAGATTCAGGGCGAGGTCGACGAGGAGCTTCAGGCACAAGCGGCCGGGCAGCTCTATAAGATCTGCTTCTCGCATCCCGCGCTGACCGGGATCACGTGGTGGAATCTCCCCGATGACGGAATTCTCACGACGAAGCGCAAGGCGGGCGACGAGAATCTCCCGTCCGCCGGACTTATCGACGGCGATTACAACGAGAAAGCGGCCTACAAGGCTCTGGATCGGCTCATAAACACCGAATGGCGCACCGACGCGGTTATCACGACCGGAAACGGCCGCGCGAAGTTCAAGGGCTTCTACGGCCGCTACGAGATCGCTGTGACGGTCGGCGAGAAGACTTACGTCAAGAAAATTCACCTTTCGAAGGAGCTTTCACGCGTACGTCGGATCGACCTTGACAGCAAGGATTCGGATTTCATAAAATAAAAAAGCGCGCCGCCACGGATTCGTGGCGGCGCGTTTACTGTACGGCTTATCTGACTAAAAGCTTTCCGTTGTAATAACGCTTTGCCTTCGCGACGGCGGATTCGTCTCCGGTCACGGCGCAGGGAACGGTCAGCATCGGCGCGTTCTCGATGAAGATATCGGCCGCGGCCTCATCGTCAAGCTCGGCGTTTATGAAGTTCTCCTCCATGCAGGCGTCGTCGTAGAAACATTCCTTGACCTTGATCGGCGCGCCGAGGTCGACCGCCTCGGCGAACATACGGTTCGTGCAGGCGAAGTCTGACGTGTCGATTCTTTCAATGCGCGAATAATCAAGCGACGGCGCGAGCGAGTCGATCGACTCGCGGATCTTCTTTATGAATCCGGCGTCGGTTCCGCAGCATCCGCCGAGAATCGGGATTCCGGCCTTAAGAAATTCCGGAACGTATTTTCCGAAGGTATCGGCGTCGAGATCGAAATGGCGGCTGCCGTCGGCGTCCTCATGCGGGAGTCCGGCGTTCGGCTTCGCGATCAGCGGGATTCCGAGCGCGAGCGAGTAGGGCGCGAGGCCTTTGAGAAGTTCGAGCATTCCGTCGGGTCCCTGCGAGCAGTTGGTTCCGAAGGCCGAGATTCCGAGTTCGGCGAGCGACATGAGGCAGCAGACGAGATCGTCGCCTGAGAGTGTGCGTCCGGTGTCGTCGACCGTCATCGTGACGAAAATCGGCTTATCCGAGACCTCGCGGATTCCGATGACCGCCGCGCGCGCCTCCTGAAGGCTTATATTCGTCTCGGAGATGAAGAAATCTACTCCGGCCTTGTCGAGTGCCTTTGCCTGCTCGCTGTAAGCCGCGACGACCTCGTCAAACGGCGTGTCGCCGAAGGGCTCGATGAAGAGTCCGGTCGGGGACATATCGCCTCCGGTCAGAACTCCGCGTCCGACCGTGAGCGACGCGAGCTTTTCGTTCGTTTCCACGGCGTCGGTTATGTCGCTTCTTTCCAGAGTCGGGCGGTTCGCGCCGAAGGTCGGGGCGTAGAGCGCGTCCGAGCCGTTTTCTATGTATTCCGACTGGATCTTTTTTATCGCATCGGGATGTTCGAGAACCCACTTTTCGGTGCAGCTTCCGGCCGGCATACCCTCGCGCATCAGCGAGGTTCCGGTCGAGCCGTCAAGCACCATCGGGAGTGGGAAGTTTTTCGGGAAGCGGGAGTAGATTTCGTGCAGCATTTCTTTTTCCTTCTTAATAATTATCTATATCTATGCGGGTTACGTCGTGATCAAGCCTTGTTTCGAGAAAGATCGAGGCGATCTGCTCGAATCCGCAGGGCTCGTCGCTGACGTAGAATTCGGTTTTCCCCGACTCGGGCGGAAAATCCTTCCTGAGCGCGGCGACCATTTTTGCGGCTTCCCTTGACGAGCTGACGATGTTGACGCCGGGCAGAATCTTCGCGATCGTTCCGGTTATGACCGGATAGTGCGTACAGCCGAGAATCAGCGTGTCCGCGCCGCTCGATTTTATGTCGGCGAGATATCTCTCGGCCACGAGCCGCGGAACCTCGTCGTCGGGCGAGATGAAGCCGTTCTCGACGAGCGGGACGAAAAGCGGGCAGGCGCGCGCGATTACCTCGACGGACGGATCGAGTTCGAGAAGCTTTTTCTCGAAAGAACGGCTCTTTATCGTCGCGGCGGTCGCTATGACGCCGATTTTTTTGTTTTTCGTGAGCTTCACGGCGGCTTCGGCTGCGCCGTCGATGACGCCGATTATCGGTACACTGTCGAATCTTTCGCGCAGGACGTCGAGCGCGGTCGACGTAACGGTTCCGCAGGCGACGAGAACCGCGTCGATCCTCTTCGTCATCAGAAAACGCATATCCTGAATCGCGTATTTGGTTATCGTCTCCTTTGAGCGGCTTCCGTACGGAACCCTTCCGGTATCGCCGAAGTAGACAATATCCTCGGCCGGAAGGAGTTTTCTGACCTCCTTATAAGCCGTGAGTCCGCCGAGTCCGCTGTCGAATACACCGATCAAGCGAGTTCATCCTTTCCGAGCGCGATGTTGACGAGGCGGTCGATTATCCCGCCGTAGGTCATTCCGTCGTGCATGAAGAGCTTAGGATACATACTGATCTCGGTGAAGCCGGGGAGGGTGTTGATCTCGTTGAAGATGACTTCCTCCTCCTGACCGCGCTTTCTGACGAAGAAATCGACTCTCGAAAGCCCCTCGACACCGAGAACCGAGCAGATCTGAATCGCCGTGCGGCGGATCGTCATCTGTGTGTCCTCGCGGATGCTTGCGGGAATGTTGTAGGACGCGGGCGAGCCTGAGCTGTATTTGGTGTCGTAGTCGTAGAATTCGCTTCCGGGGACGATCTCGCCGACGGTCGACGCGATGAAATTCTTTTTGCCCATCACGGCGACTTCGCATTCCTTGCCCTTTATGAATTCCTCGACGACGATCT
Organism: uncultured Eubacteriales bacterium; assembly: GCA_934503195.1. Classification (GTDB taxonomy): domain Bacteria; phylum Bacillota; class Clostridia; order Oscillospirales; family CAG-272; genus Flemingiibacterium. The sequence goes on along the minus strand of CAKSVM010000013.1, from coordinate 1,673 downwards.
TGCTGTCGTACTTCGCGGCCTCATACATAGCGGGGAGCAGACGATCGCGCGCGGTGACCTTGGACGCACCGACCGACGAGCCGGCGTTCGCGGGTTTCACGAAGAGCGGGTACGGAGACAACTGCTCGCAGCGTTCGAGAATCTGCGGGAAGCCTCTTTCGAGCATCGCGGCGTTGATGACGATCGAGCGCGCCATGTGGATTCCGACGCCTTTGAGGATCATCTTGGTGTAGCCCTTATCCATTCCGATCGCGGAGGTCGCGCATTTGCAGCCGACGAAGGGGATTCCGCTCATCTGCAAGAGTCCCTGAAGCGTTCCGTCCTCGGAGTACGCGCCGTGCATGACCGGGAAGATGACGTCGATATGCTTCTTTTCAAATCCACCGTCCTTCTTGAAGATGATGAGTGAATGATCGCTCATCGAGGACGAGATCATCGCGGGTTCGAGAACTGAGGTGTCGGCGCACCAGCCGCCGTTCCGGATCGAATCGGTATCGCCGTCATAGAGATACCAGTCGCCGTCCTTTGTGATGCCGACGGTGATGAGATTGTACTTTTCCTTGTCGGCGTTCTTGATGATCGACGACGCCGAGACGAGCGAAACCTCGTATTCGCTGGATTTTCCTCCGAAGAGGACGAGAAGATTGAGCTTTTCCATATGTATTTCTCCTGTAAAATTATTTCTTAATTATCGCGACACGGTCGTTGCCGCCGAAGTCGCGTCTTATTTCGGTCCGGAGTCCGGCTTCTGATGCCAGAGACGTGATCCGCGCGGCCTGATCGTAGCCGATTTCGAGAATCATCACGGCGTCAGGCTTCATCACCGACGCGAATGACAGAAAGCGGCGGTAGAATTTCATCCCGTCGTCTCCGCCGTCAAGCGCGATGCGTGGTTCGCTCCTGACATCGGGCGGGAGTGTGGGGATAACGTCGGTATTTATATAAGGAGGATTCGACGTGATTATGTCGGCCGACGCGAAGAGTTCCGAGAGATCTTCGGTGAGGACGTTTTGCTGACTGAGCCTAAGACGGCCGAGAACCTTGTGAAGCTCGGCGTTCTTTCGCGCGATTTCGAGCGCGGGAGCCGAGATATCAACCGCAGCGGCCTTCATAAGCGTGCGCTTTAGGATTGAGATTGCGATGCAGCCGCTTCCGGTGCAGAGATCGAGAAGCTGTTTTCCCGGCGCGGCGATTCCGAGCGCGGCTTCGACAATGTGTTCGGTGTCGGGCTGGGGAATGAGAACGTCGGGCGAGACGAAATACCGGTCGCCGTAGAAGTAGGTTTTTCCGGTTATGTACTGTAGCGGGGTTCCGGCGGCGATTTTTTCGGCGGCGTCGGCGATTTTTGGCGGGAGTTCCTTGTCGCGGTTGAGGATGAGCCACTCGCGGGATTTTCCGGTGAGCGCGGTGATAAGCTCCGCCGCGTCAGAACTTCCGATCAGGCGTGAGACAGAATAGTAATTCATGGCAGGATTCCTTTCCTAATATATTATAGCAGAAAGTCGGCGAGAAATAAACAGTTTTCAGAAAACTTTTTTGAATGTGTGCAGTATATACATAAGTCCGACACAAACGGCGTATTTATTAAACTTTTATGACAAATCGCAAAAAAATGCGAAAAAAGGGTTGACAAACGAGAGAAGATGTGATATAATATTAAAGCTGTGAGCGAG
>CAKSVM010000012.1 GCA_934503195.1 uncultured Eubacteriales bacterium | reverse complement strand
CTCTGGATCCTCGCTCGCTGCGAAGGCAAGGTCGACGCTGTCGAGACTCCTATCGGATTCGTTCCGAAGGCTGAGGACATCAACATCGAGGGTCTTGACGGAGTCACCGTTGACACCATAAAGGATCTTCTCTCGATCGACACTCAGTCCTGGCTCGACGATGTCAAGAACATCGAGGACTTCTACGCGCAGGTCGGCAGCCACGTTCCGCACGAGCTTTACGAAGAGCTTGGCGAACTCAAGGGTCGTCTCCTCGCTTCCGAAGGCAAGTAATATAAACTGAAAAAAGTTAAGGCGGTGACGCTTCGCGTCACCGCCTTTTTGTATTCCTAAGGAAACACTGATTTAAGGTTGTTTTCGCAGAAAAAAGCCCATAAATCCAAGACTTTTTTCTGCGAAAACCCGAATTATTCAGTGTATTCCTAAATCATTCCGATTCTCCGTCTCCGGTACTCATTCGGCGTCTCGCCGAAGTGCTTTCTGAACGCGCTTATGAAATACGCCGCCGACGTGAACCCGCACTCATCCGAGATCCGTGCGACGCTAAGCTCGCTCGTTATCAGCATCTTCTCGGCCATCTGGAGCCGGTAGCTCAAAAGATATCTGTGAATCGACATTCCCGTCTGACTCTGGAGCAGCTTGTTCACGTGATATTCGTGATAATTCACACACTCCGCGATATCCTGATTCGTTACCTGACGATTGAAATTGTCGCGGATGAAGGCTATCACCCGGTCGACCGTGTCTCCGGAATTCCCCTCCGAAATCGTACCCCGCGCCGCGTCGCAGAGAATTTTTTTGAGAATCGCCGAGGAGGTCTCGCGGAAAAACCGCTTCTTGTCGCGAAGCTCGCGGACTATCAGCATGAGGTCGTTTTCGACAAACTTCATTCCCGGGCAGAGCGCGACCGACGAAAGCGACGGGCAGTCCTCGATAACCGGCTTTTCAAGCACTCTGTCTCCGCGGAATTCGGTGTCACGGACGACGTGGAGCGATTTCTGTATGTCCGAGAAATTCTGAGTAAAATCGAAATTCAGAATGATGATCTTCGTCTCGCGCTGGGTCTCAAAACGGTACGGAATTCCCGGACGCCAGATGAGAAGCGAATTCTCGCCGACCTGCCTTGTCTCGCCTCCCGAATAATGAAAAAGGAAGCTTCCGCTCTGCGCGTACGCCAATCTGTGGTCATAAGCGTAGGTCACGAAGGGCATCGGCCGGAGTGTCTGCAAGTAGGCGTAGCGGATGAATGGATTTATCTCTGAAACTTTCATGGTGATCCTCTCACTTTTCATAAAAGAGTTTGTTTTTTCTATATTTTTTTCGTATTTTGCGATTCCATTATACCACAGTTTATGGTATAATACAAGGGATGAGAAAAATTTTACAAAAAGGATGGTCAGATGAAATTCTCGGTCGGATACCCGCAGTCGGAAAACGCGGGGTTCATACAAAGAATAATCGAAAACGCCGGGACGGTCTCAGAGGTTTATTTTTCCTTCGGAGACATTCCGAACGGCCGCAGTCCCTGCGCGGGGGAGCTTATGTTTGAGTCGACTCTCCGACAGATGAAGGATCTCTCGCGGATTTCGGACGCCGGGATAAGCCTCAATCTCCTGCTCAACGCCAACTGCTACGGTGAAGACTCGCTCTCGCGCGGATTTTTCCTGAAGCTCGGCGACACGATAGATTATCTCGCCGCAAGGCTTGATCTCTCCTCGGTGACGACCACTTCACCGCTGATCGCGAAGTTCGTGAAAGCCAATTTCGAAAATCTGAAAACCCGCGCGTCGGTCAATATGTCGGTCGGGACGCTGACCGCGATGGATATGCTTAAGGACTGTTTCGACGGATTTTACTTAAAGCGCGAGCAGAACCGCGACCTTGCGGCGATAGAAAAAACGAACGCGTGGTGCAGGAAAAACTCGAAATCACTCCATATCCTCGCCAACAGCGGCTGCGTGAACGACTGCCCGGCGCACACCTTTCATGACAATCTGGTCGCGCACGAGGCCGGGATCGCGGCGCGCGACAACGCGTATATCTTTGAGGGACTCTGCCGCAAATATCTGAAATCAAGCGAAAAATACAGTTCGGTCGTCCGCGACATGAACTATATCCGCCCCGAGGACGTGAAGCTCTACGAGGGGCTTTGCGAATCGATGAAGCTCGCCACAAGGGTAAACCGGAATCCGGAACGGGTTCTCGACGCCTATCTTGACAGAAAATACCGCGGCGCGGTGACCGATCTTCTCGAACCCGACAACGGATCCGTGATGCTCCCGGTGATCGTCGACAACTCGCTCTTCCCCGAGGATTTTGGGAAAAGGGTCATGACCTGCCGGAAAAACTGCACTGACTGCGGGTACTGCGAGAAGGTCTTCGAGAAGGCCGCAGTGACACTTTGAAAGCTTACGAAAGGACAAAATTGTGTCTCTATCGCGGTTGTAAAGCCGCGATTTGGCTGCGCCAACCGCGCCCCAAAAAGCAAGAAAGGAAGCTTTTGCTGCGCAAAAGCCATGGTTATAAATATGCTTACAAGCCAGATGATAAAGGAAGCCGCGAAGAAGGCCGGAGCCGACGCCTGCGGCATCGCGCCGATTTCGAGAATGAACGGCGCGCCGGACGACATGAACCCGAAGTTTCTGTTTCCGAAGGCGAAGAGCATGATCGGATTCGTCTTCCGCATCCCGCGCGGGGTTCAGAGGGGAATCGAGGAAGGGACGCAGTTCTTCCAGTATCCGTCTATGGCCTACGGGGGAATCAACGAGATCTTCGCTCCGGCGGTACTCTATTCGGTCGGAAGACTGATCGAAGACGAGGGCTATGAGGCCTTTGTCTACCGCAACACCGGCGCGCGCGGATCGGTATCGGATATGGACGGCTCGCCCGGAAACACCCTTTCGCCCGAGGAACAGATCGAGGTCTCTGAACACGCCAAGAACGCGACAGCGCATCACCGGAGCGTGCAGTTCACAAGGCCGACGAGGGAGGACAACCGCGCGCCCGATCTACAGTTCCATTTCAGACTGGCCGCCGTCGCCTGCGGACTCGGCGAGATCGGATACTCGAAGATGCTCCTGACGCCCGAATTCGGTCCGCTTCAGAGAGTCGCGTTTCTCTTCACCGACGCCGAGCTTGAATATGACGAGATGTATCACGGCGAACCGCTCTGCAAAAAGTGCATGAAATGCGTGCGCGAATGTCCGGGTCAGTGCATCCCCGACATAAAGTCCGGAAAGACGATAAAGGTGAATCTCGACGGCAAGATCTGCGAGTGGGGCGACATCGATATGTGGAAATGCTACGCCTTCTACACCCACGCCGGACGCTATTACAACCCCTTCGTCCCGAAGGAGGTCTGGGACGAGAACAAGGACGGCGATCTCGACCTCATGGAGGGCAAGGCGAAGTCGTCCGAACACGAGATAATGAAGGTCTACACGGCTCTCTCGAAGTACTTCCCGAGCTGGGTCGGCTATAATATGGCAAAGTGCGGCGGATGTATCCGCGCCTGCGTCTCGATGCTCGAAACCCACGGATGTATGAAGGATCGCTTCGAGGAACCCCTGCGCACCCGCAAAAAGCCGTGGAAGCTCGACAGATAAGGAGTAAGCATGAGAAATCTGACTTCAGCGATGATAAAGGAAAAAGCAAAGGAACTCGGCGCGAGCGTCTGCGGAATCGGACGGCTTGACCTGTTCGGAAACGAGATCCCCGGCCGCGACCCGAAATTCATTCTCCCAAAGGCGAAGTCGATAATCGGCTTCGGATTCGCTGTCCCGCGCGGACTTTACTCTGCGATGGATCGCGACGCGGCATACTACACTTATACAACTCTCGGCGTGAAATACATAGACGAGGAGCTTGCCGAGATCTTCCTCCTCAAAATCGGCGGGATGATCGAGGATCAGGGCTACGACGCCTGCCTTCAGAAATCGGTTCCGAACCTGCGTATAAAGGGCGACAAGGAGACAAATCCCGAGGTCAGCGACACGTATGAGCTGATCCACGCCGTTCCGGTCGACGAGGGAAAGCCCGCGCCTGACGTGATAATCGACTTCGGCAAGGCGGCGATGGCCTGCGGAATCGGCGTCCCGGGCTATTCGGGAAAGATCCTGAGTCCGAAGTACGGCCCCTTCATAAGATACTGCTTCATAATAACCGACGCGGAGCTTGAATACGACGAGCCGACGACCGAGGGTATCTGCGACAACTGTCATTTATGCGAGTCGGCCTGTCCGGGACACGCGATCGTAAACGGAAAGCTTGACAGCTGGCAGTGCGCGGTCTACTACAAGGGCGCGCACAAATCGAATCCCTTCATGACCGAAAAATTCCTTGAGGGCGACCCCGAGCGCGAAAGGATCATAAACGGCGAAAAACGCTTCGACGCCAAATCGGCGCGTGAAATCTACCCGAAGCTTAACTTCCTTCCGCAGACACAATGGGGATACGCGCCCTGCCTTTGCGGCAGAAAATGCGACGTCGCCTGTTATAAACACTTAAAGGAGGCCGGAAAGCTGTGAATAATACGCAAAGTGAGCTTATAAGGCTCGCAAGAGAGAATCTCGCCGACATAATCGGCTTCGCCCCGGCAGGGAGATTCGGAAAAGATGACCCGGTCTTTAAGCTTCTCCCGGAAGTGAAAACCGTGATCGGACTCGCGTTCAGGGTTCTTCGCGGCGCGTACCGCGGAATCGAGGAGGGTTCGACCTACTACCAGTATTCGACAATGGGCGTTGAGAATATGGAGGAGACGATCATGCCGATGGCGCTCGTCAGAGTCTCGCAGTTCATTGAGGAAAACGGCTTCACCGCGCTCCCGCAGCGTCGGCACGAGCAGATCATAAAGGACAAGGACGACACGAATCCCGAGGTCGACTTCACGCGCACTTGGCGGGGAGTTACGGCCGAGACCCAGATGAACTTCGAGGACGCGGCGGTGAAATGCGGACTCGGCGAGCTTGGACTCCACGGCGCGCTTCTGACCGATGAGTTCGGCCCATTCGTGAGATACTGCTTTATTCTGACCGACGCGGAATTTGAGGAAACTCCGATCGTGACGCCGCATCTCTGCGACAGATGTGGTGAATGCGTCAGGGGCTGTCCGGGACACGCGATCTCACCCTTCGGAAAGCGTGACAACTGGCGTTGCGCGGTGTATTATAACGGAGCGAACGGGACGAAAAACCCCTTCATGCCGCCCGACGCGCTCGGAAATTTCAAGGATCGGCTTGACATAATCGCCGGGGAGGCCGAAATCGACCGCGAAAAGGCGAAGGCAATACTGCACGAACTCTATTTCTACCCTCCGGTTCAGCACGCGTATCAGTCGTCGATCTGCGGCCGCGCCTGCGATATGGCCTGTTATGTCCACCTTGAGGAAAAGGGTGTGCTGACGAGAAAGTTCAAAGAAAAGTTCAGATACCGCGACGAATGGAAGTTTGATATAAAGGATTTTGAAAAATGAAGTACGAAAAAATGAATTCAAGAGCGAAACTCACAACCGGGGAATTTATCGATCTCCCGGTGAAGAAAATCGAAAAGGACAACGTGATCACGCTGATCCCCGACATTACTGAATGGGGAAACATCGACTACATCGACCTCGGATACGACTTCGGACTCGCAAAGGTCGGCGACGAGGGATACTTCGTCTTCCCGCGCGGAGGGGGATCGCCCGACGATCATATCGTCTGCTTTGACGAGCGTCCCGACGCCGAGCTGAACACGACCGATCTTGTAATGAGCTTCATGGGATACGTGAAAAACGGCTCGGGCTGGTGCATGATTCCGACCGGGTTCACCTATGAGTTCCACGCGATCCGCGGCAAGAAGGGGAACGATTACTACGCCTATCCGAGATTCTACATAGGCGGAACCGAACCCTACGAGACGATAAAGGCCGAGTATCACCTGATCGAGGACGCGGATTACGTCAGAATATGCAAGGTCTACCGCGAATATATGCTCACGCGCGGCGGATGCCGACCGATAAAGGATCGACTCAACAAATCGCTTGAATACGCGAAGGATTCGGTTTATATCCGCGTGAGACTCGGATGGAAGCCCGCGCCGTCGCCGATCGCAGATCAGACTCCCGAAAACGAGCCCGAAATGCACGTCGCGATGACCTTTGACGAGGTCGGAAGGCTCTGCGAAAAGCTTAAGGCGGCGGGAGTCGAAAAGGCCGAGATCTGCCTCATCGGCTGGAATGTATCGGGTCACGACGGACGCTGGCCGCAGCATTTCCCGGTCGAGCCGAGGCTCGGCGGCGAGGAGGGTCTTAAAAGGCTCATCGAGAAGGCGAAGGGACTCGGATATCAGATAGTCTGCCACACAAACTGCAACGACAGCTACACGATCGCCGACAACTACTCGGAATACTGGACGCGCAAGAAGCGCGACGGCTCGGTCGCCTGCAACGCGACGCTCTGGAGCGGAGGACTCGCGAGGTTCATCTGCCCGCTTAAGGCGGTCGAATACGTGAAAACCGAGCTCCCAAAGGTCCGCGCTCTCGGATTTGAGGGACTTCATTACATCGACGTCATGACGACCGTCCCGCTCTTCGACTGCTACGACGAGAATCACCCGGTCACAAAGCGCGGCTGTCAGAAGCTCTGGAGGAACATCGCCGGCTACTGCAAGGAGCTTTTCGGCGGCTTCTCGTCCGAAGGGTGCTTTGATTTCATCGCCGACAGCCTTGACTACGGACTCTACGCGAGCTTCTACAACAGCGACAGCGTGAACAAGCCGGCCTTCTTCACGAAACCGGTTCCGCTCTGGCAGATCGTCTATCACGGCATAATCCTCTCGAATCCCTACACGTCGACGGTCAACTCGCCGATCAAATCGAAGAAGCATCAGCTTGAGGTCTTTGAGCGCGGCGGACGCCCGACCTTCTACATCTACTCGAAATTCGTCACCGACGGCAAAAACTGGATGGGCAATGACGATCTCACCTGCGACGACGAGGCCGACACGGCGCGAACGGTAAAGGTCATCGCCGATATGTACAAGGAATGCGAGAGCCTCTCGTATCTCCAGACCGAGTTCATCGAGGATCACAGCGAGGAAAACGGCGTCACCCGGACGGTTTATTCGGACGGAAGCGTCATGGTCTGCGACTACAATTCGGGAGAGTATCGTCTGGAAAAATAAGGTTTTCCATATATTGTGCCTTGCAAATAAGCGCGAAATATGATAAAATAAGACTCACACGGAAAAAACGTGTGAGTCTTTGATTATGGAGGAAATTTATGAAAAAATTACTCACGGGCATCATCGCCGCGCTTCTTCTGGCCTTCCCGGTCTCGGCCGCGGACTTCGTCCCGGTCACTGTCCGCCTTAACGGCGAAGCGGTTCCGCTTGACGCGGGACTCGTCGAAACGACTACATATGTGGAGCTTGACAGAATCTCGGAAATCCTCGGGAGGGTGACCGGAGTCGACGCTGAAATTTCGGCGGACGACGGGGATATCTATGTCTCGTCGCGCGGACGCTGTCTCGGCGGAAGCGAAAACTTCACGGAGAACGGAAAAACCTATGTTCCGATCCGTTCGGTGACGACGATCTTCGGTTCGGAGCTTGTCTGGCACGACGACGAAAACGGCTACTCGATCGACCTTACGGCGGCGGAAAATCCCGGAATCTCACCCGGCGGCGAATTCTACATACAGGACGAGGTCGACTGGCTGGCGAGGATAATCTACGCCGAGGCCGGAGCCGAACCCTTCGCGGGGAAGGTTCTCGTCGGAAATGTTGTCCTCAACCGGATGAGAAGCGATGAGTTTCCGGACACGATCTATGACGTAATCTTCGACACGAAATTCGGGGTGCAGTTTTCGCCCGTGGCGAACGGTTCGATCTGGAACACGCCCGACGCCGACTGTGTCGCCGCCGCGAAGATCTGCCTTGAGGGCTATTCCCTCTCGACCGAGGCGATCTACTTTCTGAATCCCGATATAGCGACGAATTTCTGGATCCCGAACAACCGTCCGTATCTCTTCCGGGTCGGCGGGCATGAGTTCTACAGCTGACAGAATTCACCTCACCGGGAAAAGAATCTCCTCAACTCTGGCGCAGATCTCGTGATAAACCGGAAGATGATATTCCTGAATCCGGTAGGTATCGGACGCCGGAACCTTTATCGCGAGATCGCAGATCTGACCGAGCGTTCCGCCCGCTTCCCCGGTGAGCGCGATCGTCTTTACCCCGATATATCTCGAAAGCTCGGCCGCATGGCAGAGATTCTTCGCGTTTCCGGAGGTTGAGATAAGTATCGCGACGTCGCCGGGCTTGGCGAGTCCGTAAAGGGTCTGAGCGACCGAATATTCGCCGTCGACGTCATTCGCGTAGGCGGTGGGGAGCGCGAGTCCGGACGAGAGCGAGATCGCGGGGAGCGCGCCCTGAAGCTTTTCCGCGAGTTTCGAGGGGATCCTGGGATCCATCACGCGTCTCTTCGACTTGAACCCTTTCATAAGCTCTCCGACGATATGCTCGGAGTCGGCCGCGCTTCCGCCGTTCCCGGCCGTCATTACTTTACCGCCATAACGATAGCAGTCGACCACAAGTCCGATCGCCGCCTCGATCTGCGGCTTGACTGATTTAAGCTCAGGATAATTATTATATAACATCTTGTTTCCTCTCATTCGTTACCGATTTCGGCAATGGCCAGCGCGGCGACGTCTCCGATGCTCTCGCCGAGCGCGGCCGGGACAATTTTACATACGTCAAGACTCTGCGAAAGCGCAAGCTCGCGGAGTTTTTCGTTCATTGACGGCTCGATGAATTCCCTCGATCTCACAAATATGCTTCCGATGACGATGACGTTGAGATTCAGAATATCGATGAGAATCGCCAATGTCTTTCCGAGATCCTCGCCGACCCTTCTGTAGACCGCGATCGCCTCGGCGTCGCCATTTTCGGCCCGGATTCCAAGCTCCTTCGCGCTTCCCTTTCCGTACTGGGCGATTCCTCCGCCGCTGCAATAGCCTTCGGCCGCGCCGCGCTTGTTGTATCCTATGTGAGCGTCGGGCGTCGGGTCGTAGAGGCTGACGTGGCCGATTTCCCCGGCCATTCCCGACGCGCCGGAGTAGAGCTTTCCGTCAAGGATCAACCCCGCACCGAGCCCGGTTCCGAAGGTGAGAAACGCCATGTTCGGGAGATTTTCGCCCGCCCCGTAACGCCATTCGGCGAGCGCGCAGGCGTCGGCGTCGTTGCGGAGATATGCCGGGACTCCGGATTCTTTACTCATCATCCCGGTTATGTGGATATTGTCCCATCCCGGGAGGTTTGGCGGCGACTGGATTATCCCGCGCTTCGAGTCGAGCGGGCCGCCGCAGCTGATTCCGATCGCTTTCACGTCGGGGGTCATGAGCTTTCTGACCGCTTCTCTGAGCCTTCCGAGCGTTTCGTTTACATTTGTCGTGTCGAATCTGATTTTTTCCTCAATATTCCGTCCGGCTCCGCGGACGACGGCGCACTTTGTGCCTCCGATATCAATTCCTATGTACATTGTGTCACTTCCTTTTTATTATATTTTACGACGGAATTTACGATCGCGTGTCGCTTTTTTTCAGATTTTATCGCTTTTTTTCGGATTATTCAGAAAATTTATTCTGATTCCCGACGCGGAAGTCGAGCGGGGTCTGTCCGAATCGCTTTCTGAATCTCCGCATGAAGTTTGAGAAGGTATCGAATCCGCTGGCGTAGCAGATGTCGGTGACCGTCATGTCGGTGCTGGCGAGGAGTCGGCAGGCCTGACGCAGCCGAAGCTCGATAAGATAGCTCTTGAAGGTCGATCCGGTCGAGGCTCTGAAGATCTCCGAAAAATAATTCTTACTGAGATGGCAGACCGAAGCGAGCGTGTCGAGCGTCACCTCCTCGGTGTAATGGCTGTGGAGATAGAGAATCGCCGCGCTGACCTGCGACTTTCCGATCCCGACCGGAGCAGACTGACAGTTCCGGAGAAGCTCGACCAGCAGGCAGTCGATGAGATTACTCACGTACATATCGCCGAACTCGTCAAAATTCTCCGCCCGATCCTCAGCTAAAAGCGAGTTCACGAATCCGCTGACCGACGAAAAGCTCTGTCCCGAAAGTCTCGCGCAGAGGTTGTACCCGAGTGTCTCAAAGGTCAGAATCCGTTCGTAGAGCGACTTTGACACGAGCTTTTCCTCAAACATTATCCCGCCGATGTCGAGCGGTTCATAGGCCTCGACCGAGTGGCAGTCGGCCGGGGTGAGCATATAGATTGTCCCGGGGAGAAGGTCGTATCTTGTGCCGTTGAGAACCTGCGACCCGCGGCCGCCTAAGATAAACTCGATTTCGCAGCATCTGTGCCAGTGGAGGCTGTATGACGACGAGACGGTCTTTCTTTTCGCCGAGAATCCGGTCTGCTTTGAGCCGGGGATTTCATATTGGAACGGAACTTTGATCATCTTTTTCTCCTTTCATATCATCATTCCGGGTTCTGCTCTCGCGGAGCGTTTCGGTCGGCGAAGAACCGCAGATCCGGCGGAAGGTCTTGTAAAATCCGCTCGACGACGAAAATCCGCAGTCAAACGCGAGCCTTAAGAGATTGTCAGAGCTTCCGGCAAGCGACAGGAAGCGTTTTATCCGGCAGTGCGCGATGTAGTCGGCCGGGGTGGTTGAGACGTATTTTCTGAAAAGCTTTGTGTAGTGTCCGACGCTCATTCCGGCGCGTTTCGCGAGTCCGGAGACATTCAGCTCCGACGTCAGATTCTCGTTTATGAAGGCGGCCGAGGAGGCGATCGCTCCGGCAGACGTGGCATCAAGGCGGAAATTCTTTTCGAGCGAGCCGGGAAACGCGAGGTCATATCCGCGCCCCGAAAGCGTGAGAAGGACGGTCGAAAGTCCGAGAATCAGACTCCCCGAGGGAGAATCCGAAAGCATTTCGCGCGCGATCCCCGAAAAAATCCCGCAAAGCTCCTCGGATTTCAGCGAGTGTGTGAATCTGTCCGCGCGGCCGTAAAACACCCGCAGACACTCGCCGACTCCCGCCGCAGCGAAAAACGACAGTGGAAATGAAAATGTCTCGATCTCAAGCTCGTCCGACGTGAAGACGAGTCTGCGCGGCTCAAAGCTCCCGAGGAAGACAAGATTCCCCGGAGAGACCTCGCAAAGCTCGCCGCCGATCCGCCATTTTCCGTTTCCGTCAATTATATGCGTGACGCAGAGCGAGTCGAATTTATAATAATTCCCGCTCGCGCCGATGCGCGATCTTGTGTAGGTGACCGTCTCGCCGTTCCATGTGAAGTTTTTTACTGTCCTTTCCATAAGCTCCCCGATATCATAAAAGTGGAGAAATCCGTCAGATTTGTGGTGGACGCTCCGCTTTTTTTGGTTTATAATTATTATACCATATTCCAGGCGGAAATGGAAGAGTTTTCGGAAAATTCAGGAGGAAAAAATGAAAATAAACGAACTTCACGACCACATAAGGAAACGGTACACGAGACCCGACGAAAAATCCGCGTCACCGGCCGGATACCTTCTCGACTACGCCGACAAAAACGGACACACTCTGATACCGACGCCGGAAGAATGCGAAAAAAGCTTCCCTAACCCGCTCGGCTGGGGCGTGAGCATCGAAAACGGCGCGTTTTTCGGCGGACTATACCTCTTCGGACTCTGCGAAAAATATGAAATCTCGCCCGACGAAGAGCTGCGGCAGGAGATGATTCTGATCGCGAACGGACTCTTGAAGCTCTGCGACATCGGTAAAACCGACGGATTCATCGCGCGCGGCGTGGCCGACGACTTCTTTTCGCATTACCCCTACAGCTCGGAGGATCAGTTCGGCCCGTGGCTTCTCGGACTCTGGAAGCTCTCGCACTCGGCGGCCTGCGACGAGAATCTGCGCGGTGAGATAAAAAAACGGCTCATTCGCTCGATAAATGGCGTCAGGAACGCGGGATGGCGGATTCCGACCGAAGTTTCCGAAATCACGCGTGGATCTTACGCCGGAGCTGATTTCAGGGGCGCGGCAAACCTTGTCTTCACGGCGGCGGTCGGGGTGGAACTCAGGCTTCTCGACAAGACGGAGTTTTTGTCGCTGGTGAACGGACATCCGCGTGGGTCAATCTATTCGCGAGTCGAAATAATTTCACACGGCTTTGCGCCCGACATGATCCGCGATACCGGACTTATTCAGTTCTGGATTGATGCCTGCGCGCAGATCTGCCTGTCCGAACTCATGAAGCTTGACGACTGTCGCAAAGATTACTATCTCTCAGGCCTCAGAGCCGACGCGTTCGCGGTGTCGGGATTCTTCGACGAATATAAAAAGCTTCCGGAGCCGAGACGTAAAATCGACTTCGACTGGCGCAAAATCCGGGAGATCGCCGACCCTTCGCCCGAAAACGAGATTTCGGAGGCGGGGCGTCAGTGCGGATATTTCTTCGGGGTGATAAGCCCCGGCATGGGCGACGAGAAGAAATTTCTCGGTCAGGCTGTCTTTGCCGATCTGATCGCGATTGCCGGAGGGGACGAAAAAACCTCACAGACAGCGTTCGCAAAGCTTTCCGCGCTCATCGGAGAGACCGACTGGGAAAACATCGGTTACAATCTGGCCTTCGCGGTCGTAACGGCATACTACATTCATCTGAATAAGAAAGGACGAGTAAAATGAAAACAAAACGCATCACAGCAAGCCTTCTCGCACTCGCCGCGTTCTGCGGGATAACCGCCTGCGGAGGGGAGAAAACAAAGCCCGAAACCACAACGACTGCCGGCGAGACGACAATACAAACGCCGGAATACAATCTCCCCGAGCGGAAAGACCTCGGCGGACGCGAATTCACGATTCTCGCGGCGGGTGGACGGAGCGAACTCTTCGACGCGGAACAGACCGGAGATGTGGTTGACGACGCGGCGCATCAGCGGAAGCTCGACACCGAGGATCATCTCGGGATAAAAATAAACTTCATCGAAAAGGACTCCGGCTGGCGGGCGGCGGCTGAGTTCAGTCAGACGATAACCTCGGCGGTGATGTCGGGCGACGACACGTATGACCTCATGAGCGGCGCGATGACCGTGATTCCGAAGCTCGCGATGAGCGGGAATTTTCTCGACATAACAAAGCTTCCGGTTGACCTCTCGAATCCGTGGTGGGTCGGAAGGCTTGCGGACACGGCCGGGATAAACGGCAGACTCTATTCGCTTGTCGGCGATATGTCGACGACGATGTACAACGCGGCGGCGGTCGTTTACTACAACAAAAAGCTCCACACCGACTATTCGCTCCCTGATCTCTACAGGCTTGTCAACGACGGAAAATGGACGGTCGACGAAATGCTTTCGCTCTCCAAGAACATAAGCTCGGATCTGAACGGCGACGGGGAGATCACACGCGACGACGATCTCATCGCGATCTCGGGACATTTCACGCCGTTTGCCACGATTCAGGCGTCCTGCGGGATAAATATCTTCGAAAAGGAGAACGGAATCCCGGTTTTCCTCGGTCAGAACGAACGGCTCATCTCGGTCTGTGAGAAATTCACGGCGGCTGTCTTTGACAAGACATTTTATATAAAGAACGGCGACGAATACGAAGTCTGGGCGAAATCCTTCATGGAGGATCGGAATCTTTTCCAGTTCAGCACGCTCCGCGTGGCGTCGACACTGCGAGGGATGGAGAGCGACTTCGGAATCCTTCCCTTCCCGAAATACGATGAGAATCAGGAGAATTACGTCTCGGACGTGTCGCAGTCGACCGTTCTGTGGTGCGTTCCGGTGACGGCAAAGGATCCGGAGCTGACGTCGGAATTCTGCGAGGTCTTTGCATACTACAGCCGTAGCAATGTGATCCCGGCATACTACGAAAAAGCACTTCAGGGCAAGTACAGCCGCGACAGCGAGACCGGGGAAATGCTCGACCTCATCCGCTCGGGACTGAGACTGACGCTCGACGGCTACCTGAACCACTGCTTCAGCGTGAATCCCTTCAACACTACGGCGAAGCTGATCGAGTCGGGGAGCGACGTTTCGTCGTATTTCGCCGGGAATTCCGAGTCGTGGAAGGCCGACCTCGACGCGATAATAAAGGCTTACAAATGACACAAAACTATACAATATAAGCACAATATTAACCTCCCCCTTGACAAACTCTCCGGCGTGATGTATAATAGTTCCAACAAATTACCGGAGGACGGAACAATGATTCTTGAAAACGAAAAGCTGATCGCCGGGTTCGACGACGGCGCGGGACTTACAAAGCTCATCGACAAATCGAACGGCCATAACGTGATCGAAAAGCCGGCGGCCGACCCCTTCACGCTGATTCTGGGGGACGACAGGTGCAAGGAGAATATCGTCTTCGGCTCGGCGCAGACAATGAAAGCCGAAAAGCACGGGCAGACGCTGACCTTCCATACCGAAAAGCTTAAAATCGACAACGGTCGGAGCGACGCCGGGGAAATCGACTTCGGACTGACGCTGCGCGTGACCCTTGACGGCGACAGACTGAGCTTCACGGCCGACCTTGAAAACCGCTCGGGAACGCGGGTGCTCGACTTCGAGTATCCGCGCGTCGGAATAATAAAGTCGCTGGGCGACGGAAAGCCCTCGCTCTTCTGGCCGGATCAGCCGGGGAAATTCATCCACAACATCGGCGAAAATCTGTCAAAACGCTGGGTTCACCGCGAAAACGGCTCAAACTGCCTGAAAATCACTTATCCCGGATGGGCGACGCTCGGAATGATGGCTCTCTCCGACAGATCGGAGACACTTTCGGTGGCGATAAACGATCCCGATTTCATCGCGGCGGAGCTCAAGGTCGTCGGCGATCCCGGAGACATGGGCGCGATAACGCTTGTCGTCGACAAGAATCTCTGTCTCGAAGACGGAAAAATGACGACCGCGCCGATCGTTCTGAAGCTTTACAAAGGCGACTGGCATAACGCGGCCGACGACTACAAGGCCTTCATCGACCCGATACGGAAAAAGCACAAAAAGCCCGACTGGGCGAAGGAAATGCTCGGTTACTTCCTCGTCATAAACAAACAGCAGTTCGGCTACGAGATGTGGGACTACACGACCCTGCCGACGCTCTGGAAACTCGCGAAGGCGCACGGATACGACACGCTCGGACTCTTCGGCTGGTACGATTCGGGACATGACAACAACTATCCCGACCTTGAGGTCTCGGAGTCGATGGGCGGCGGGGAGACGCTGAAGGCGAACATCAGAGCGGTTCAGAACGACGGCGGACACGTGACGCTCTATTATCAGGGGCATCTGATCGACGTCGAAAGCGATTTCTTCAGGAATCGCGAGGGGAAGTTCGTCGCGTCGAAGAATATCTGGGGTTCGAATTATGTCGAGTTCTATTCGAAGTCGCACAAGAGCGATTTTCTCGACAACTTTTCGCGGAAGATGTTCGCGCTGGCCTGCCCGGCCTGCGAGGAGTGGCAGAAGCTTATGTGCGAGCGCGAGAAATGGATCGCGTCGTTTGGAGCCGACGGCGCGCTCTACGATCAGATCGGAGGAATGCCGCCCTACATCTGCTTTGACAAAAATCATCCTCACGACGGAAACAACCCGGCGCGCGCGCTGACCGGGGGACAGTCAAAGCTCGCCGCGAAGCTCCAGAGAGGAGCCAAGGAGATTTCGCCCGAATTCATCTTCATGAGCGAGCATCTGACCGACCTCTACAGCGCGAGCCTTGACGTGGTACACGGAATCGGAAATCTCCCGGGACAGCGCGGCGACCGGAAGTATAAGCCGGGCTGCGAGACGCTGACCTCGACCGTTACGCCCGAGGTTTTCAAGTATATCTGCCCCGAGACGATAGTGACGCTGCGGAATCCGAATCCCTTCACGGACGAGAGATTTGTGAACTACGCGCTCGTCTTCGACTTCCCGCTTGAGATGGAGCTGAGGTACCGGCAGGACAAAATCGACATCCTTGACGACAGATTCGCGAAGAGCCGCGAGTGGTCGAAGAAGGTGAACGATCTCCGGCGGAAGTACGTAAAAGAAATCCGGAACGGCCGCTTTGCCGACGAGGAGGGGCTGACGAATCCCGATCCGATGATTCTCGCGAAGTGCTTTGATTGCGGAGAAAGGGTCATTGTGACGCTCTGGAACGATTCCAGCGAGGCGAAGATTCCGGAGATTTCGGTCGAGGGGCGGAAGCTTGTCTCGTCCGAGACGGTCGACGGGGTTTACGAGAGGATGCCGGAGGTCGCGGCGAACGGCGTCGCTGTAGCGGTGTTCAGGTAAAACAAACATCACGAAGGACGGGGAAACCCGTTCTTCTCTGTTTCTACGGAAAATTTCATAAATTCACGAAAAATTATGCGAAAAACGCTTGACCTCGGGACGAAAATATAGTATAATAGAAGATAACAGGCAGCTCATGCTTTCGGCTAAGCAGAAAGGCAGTTGAAAATGAAAATATCCATAAAATCAGTACTCGCGACGATGGCCGTCGCGGCGGCTCTCTTCACGCCGTCATATATAGCGATCGCAAACTACGTCATGGCGCAGAACGCCCCGGTCGACGCGGGAAGCGTCTCGGCTCTCGAAATCGCCGACATAAACGGCAAGGTCTACACCCTCTCGGCCGACGACAGCAAGGCAAAGGCCGATATCGAACGCTTCATAAAGCTCAACGAGAACGCGACCGAACAGACTTCCCTCCCCGATCCGCTCGTCGGAGTCGACTACTTCGAGTTCAGATACTACAGCTATGACCGCGTCTCGACCTACAGATACTATTTCACCGACAATCCCTCGGAGGCCTATTACGTCGACAGCAACGGCAAGGCCTTCCATATCGCGGGCGACGACGCCGCGGACTTCCTCTCGACGGCCTACGCGAGATGCCTCTATGACACGACGGTCTTCCCGACGATGAACATCTCGGGCGAATCGGTCTCCCCGGTCGCGGCCGACTGGTCGTACAAGGCCTACGGCGGCGAGTTCATCGCGCTTGACGATCTCAAAACCTCAAATCCGACCGAGAAGATCTACCCGATGAAGGGCGCGTTCGCGCTGAATTTCGACATTGAGCCGGATTTCCTGACGGTCGAGATCACCGACGGCGGAAACGTCATCTACAACGATCTCTACTCGAACATCGCCAACGCGTCGCTTGAGGGGCGGAACATCGACGTCACCGTGAACGCGAAGTGGTATCAGTCGGACGAAAACGCGCGCTTCGGCGAGGCGACCTACAAATTCAAGGCGAAAATCCTCCTCCCGGCTGTGTTCTACATGGGCGAAACCACCGTTGACCCGGGCGAGTTTGTCGTGATCTCGGCAAAGAACGTCGACGATCCGTCGGCGATCACGGTGAAGAGCGAGCCTGAACTCAACTTCACGCCGAGATTCTTCGCTGACGGCGAGGTTGTGCGCGCTCTGCTTCCGATAAACTGGGACTTCCCGGGCGGAACCGAGCTTAAGCTGACCTTCTCGTACGGCGAGGTGACGCAGGAGATGACAATCGACGTCGCCGAGAAGAAATTCGGACAGAGCTCGCTTGACATAAGCCCGGCGATTCTGGCGCAGTCGAGAAGCGAGGCGACTCTGAAGGCCTTTGCCGACGCGACCGATCCCCTGCTCTCCGAAACCTCCTCCGTGCCGCTCTGGGAGGGAACCTTCCTTGAGGGACTCGACCCGGACAAGCTTGCCAAGGGCAAGCAGGCCTTCCTCAAACGCGGATACGGACGGACAATCACGATCGTCGCCAACGGGGAAACTTACCGCAACGACGGAGTTGATTATGTTGCGTCCTCGGGCGAGCCGGTGCTGGCGGTCAACAGCGGAAACGTGGTCTTCGCGGGCTATCTCGAATACAGCGGCTACACGGTCATAATCGACCACGGACTCGGACTCAAGAGCTGGTACTACAACATGAGCTCGCTGAATGTGAACGCCGGCGACGCTGTCGCGAAGGGCGATACGATCGGCTACGTGGGTTCGACGGGATTCACCGCGACGGCGGGGCTTCATGTGAAGCTGACCGTCTTCGACGTACCTGTATGCCCGTACGATCTGTGGGATTCCGGAATAATCATGGCGGAATAAGCGGGGAGCCCCACGGGGAGCCCCCGCGGGCGGACGTCAGGGTCAGTATCCGCGAAAGATTTTGTTTTTACCTTATCAGTGGGGATCGCGCTTCGCGCTCCCCACGTTCGCGCCGGTTGCAAAGCAACCGGTCGGCTCACCTCCCGTAAAAAGAATCCCCGGAAAAATAATCATGGCGGAATAAGCGGGGAGCCCCCGCGGGGAGCCCCCGACCAGTTGCGTAGCAACTGGTGCGGACGTCAGGGTCAGTATCTGCGAAAGATTTTGTTTATGCCTTATCAGTGGGGATCGTGCTTCGCACTCCCCACGTTCGCGCCGGTTGCAAAGCAACCGGTCGGCTCACCTCCCGTAAAAAGAATCCCCGGAAAACGTCACGTATCAATTAACATCAATAAGGAATGATCATATGAACAACAACCGCCCGACAAATGGCGGAAATTACCGGAATTACCAGAACAGCCGACAGAATCAGCGGCCGAACACCAACCCGAACCAGAACCCGAATCAGACTCAGTACCGCGGGAATTACAATCCTCAGGGGCAGAACCGGAGTCAGAACCCGAATCAGTATCAGAATCAGGGGCAGTATCGGCAGAACGCGGACCGTCGGCCGACACAAAAACGCCCGGCTCAGCAAAAGGTCAGACTCACCCCCGAGCAGCTCCGCATCAACAAACAGCGTCAGGCGCGGGAAAGATATCAGCGGCGCGCGGCAATAAAGGCCGCCGCGAGGGTGCTTTTCAACCGATTTCTCCTGTTCCTGCTCGTCTTCGCGGTAATGGCCGGGATCACCGCCGGACTCTTCTTCTTCAATCTCACAAAACAGGCTCCGGTCAACGAATCGGGCTACTCCTATCAGATCGGCGACTCGAAATATTCGCTCCGCTACGCCGACGCCGTCCGGAACGGCCGCGTCTATATAAGCTTTACGGATGTCGCGGATCTCTGCGATCTCGCGCTGACCGGGTCGACTTCCGACATGAAATTCGTCATCAAGGGCGATGAGGCCGAGACTGTCCGCTTCGTCGTCGGAACGCGCGAGGTCTATATAAACGGCGTCGAGGAACGTCTGTCGTCCGAAAGCTATCTGATGAATGACAAGCTCTGTGTCCCGGCCGATTTCGTCTCGGCTTACTTCAAGGGACTGAACGTCAATGTCGACGAGAAGGCGCATAAGGTCAGCGTCTCGCGCGTGCTGCTCAATGAGCTTGACGACAAGGGGAATCTCAAAAAGGGCGAGGAGCCGATCTATGACAGGCTCTATTTCCTGCTCGCGTCCCCCGCGCCGATGGAAGGAATCAACGAGGATGAAGCCAAGGCTCTCGTCAAGACTCCCGACATGAACTTCACGGTCAACCTCACGATGTACGAGGAGTACATGAACCCCGGCAACACGAAGGAATATCTGACGCTTGTCAACGCAAGTCATCCGCTGGATTCGACATATGTCCCGCAGGATCTCATGGAGATCGAGAACACCCGCACCGACCGCAAGAAGGAGAATATCCGACTCTACGCCGCGAAATCGCTCGAAGCCCTTTTCAAGGAGATGGAAGCGGCCGGATTCACCGACGTCACGGTCACAAGCGGCTACCGGAGCTATTCGTATCAGCAGTCACTCTTCAATCAGCGGCTCCAGATGTATTCCTACCTTGGCGACGGAGCCTACGCGGCGGCGGCGGCGATCGTCAATCCCCCCGGGGCGAGCGAGCATCAGTCGGGACTCTGCGTCGATATGCACAATATTCCGACCGGCGCTGACGTTTCGTTCGGCGACACCGAGCAGTTCAAGTGGCTGAAGGAGAACTCGTGGAAGTTCGGATTCATCCTCCGCTACCCCGAGGACAAGGTCGACAAGACCGGAATCTCATACGAGCCGTGGCATTACCGCTACGTCGGCCGCTATCACGCGCAGAAGATGTACGAGATGGGATTCTGCCTTGAGGAATACTGCGAATATCTCGGACTTTCGTGAAAAACTGCACATTTTGTAAGGCGTTCCCCGTCCAAACCACTGTGCGTCCATACAAACTTTTTTCCCCGGCTTTCAAGACTCTTGACAAAGCCGGGATTTTTTCATATAATATAATGTAAGACAGGCGCGAACATACGCCTGAAAAACCAAAGATTTGGGGAAATAACAATGCTGAAAGTCGTAAAGTTCGGCGGAAGCTCACTCGCGAGCGCCGCTCAGTTCAGAAAAGTCGCCGATATCATAAATTCCGATCCGTCCAGACGCTACGTCGTCCCTTCGGCTCCCGGAAAACGCACAAAGACCGACACAAAGGTCACCGATATGCTCTACTCCTGCTACGACCTCGCGTCGCGCGGCGAGGATTTCTCGGGAATTTTCGGGGAGATTGAGAATCGCTACAACGACATTATAAGTGAACTCGGACTTGACTATTCACTCGATAAAGAATTCGAGTCGATCCGGAACGCCTTCATCCACAAGGCCGGACGCGACTACGCCGCTTCCCGCGGAGAATATCTCAATAGTCTCATTCTCTCAAGGTTCCTACGCTTCGACTTCATCGACGCCGCCTCGGTAATTTTCTTCAAGGACAACGGACAGCTCGACGCCGAGAGAACAAACACCGTCTTAGGCTCGGTTCTGAGAAAGCACGAACACGCCGTAATCCCCGGCTTCTACGGCTCGATGCCCAACGACACAATCAAAACCTTCTCGCGCGGAGGCTCGGACATAACCGGTTCGATCGTCGCCAGAGCCGCTGAATGCGATCTCTACGAAAACTGGACTGACGTCGACGGCTTCCTCATGGCCGATCCCAGAGTCGTCGAAAATCCCAGAGTCATCAGCGAGGTCACTTATAAGGAGCTCCGAGAATTGTCGTACATGGGCGCGGGAGTCCTTCACGAGGACGCGATCTTCCCGGTCCGCTTCGCCGGGATCCCGATAAATATAAAGAACACGAACAATCCCGAGGCTCACGGAACGCTTATTCTGGCAAAGTCGCACAAATTCGACACCGGAAACGTCATAACCGGAGTCGCCGGAAAGAAGGGCTTTTCGGTAATCACGATAGAAAAGGATATGATGAACGCCGAGGTGGGCTTCGGACGCCGCGTACTCGAAGTGCTTGAAACGAACGATATGTGCTTCGAACACCTCCCCTCCGGAATCGACAACATGAGCGTCATCGTTGGCACCCACGAGCTTGAGGGACGCCGTGAGAGAGTCGTCAACGGAATCTGCCGCGCGGTTGACCCCGAGGCGGTCGATATCGAGGACGGTCTGGCTCTGATCGCGGTCGTCGGACGCGCGATGGTGAAGGCCAAGGGAACCGCCGCCCGGGTCTTCAAGGCGATCAGCGGAGCCGGAATCAACATCCGTATGATCGATCAGGGCTCAAGCGAAATTTCAATCATCGTCGGCGTTGAAGAGGCGGATTTTGAAGACGCTATGCGCGCGATCTATCAGGAATTCGTTTACTGATAAGGCAAAAGAAGGAAAAGATGGAAAAGTATAAGATAATAGATATCCACACGCACACCTACCCCGAGGCGATCGCCGACAAGGCCGTGAAAAGTCTCGCGGCGTTCTACGATTTCACAGTCGACGGCAACGGAACCTATGCCCAGCTCGAAAGCGAAAGCCGTGCCGTCGGCGTCTCGGGATTCTTACTCTTCTCGGTCGCCACGAACGCTCATCAGGTCGAGAAGGTCAACGACTCAATCGCCGCTCTGGCCGAAAAATCGCGTCAGCATGGCTTCGAAACTGTGGGATTTGCCGGAATGTATCAGGACTACCCCGATTTCGCGAAGGAAATCGACCGGATCGAGAAGATCGGTCTTCGCGGCGTCAAGATTCACCCCGACATTCAGCGGCTCGATTTACTCGACAAAAGGATGTACGAGCTCTGCGAAATCCTCGAAGGCCGACTCCCGCTCTACCTCCACATGGGCGACAACCGCCCGCAGTACAGATATTCTGAACCAAAAAAGCTCGTGAAGCTGCTCGAAAGATTCCCGAAGTTAGAGGTCGTCGCGGCGCATCTGGGCGGCTATATGGCGTGGGACGAGGCCGTAGGGGAGCTCGCGGGGAGGCCGAACGTCTGGTATGACACATCGAGTTCGCTCTGGGCGATGACGCCTGAAAAGGCCACGGAGCTGATTCACGCCTACGGGTCTGACCGCGTGATGTACGGAACCGATTATCCGGTCAAGGAACCGGCCGGCGAACTCGCGAGGTTCATGAAACTTGAACTTTCGGAAGACGAACGAAAAGACATTCTCTACAACAACGCGAAGAGATTTCTCCACATATGAAGTTCTTTACGGATGTAAAAGACATAGACTTTTCCACAGATTTGTGGGAAACCCTTGGGAAAAGTGGGAAAAAGCTTGTGATGTACGGCACGGGAAACGGCGCGGACAAGATAATCAAGGTGCTGGAGTCGAAGAATCTGACAGTCGACGACTTCGTTGTGTCGGACGAGTTCTACCGCGGGCAGTCCTTTCATAACAAGCAGGTACTGAGTTTCACACAAGCTTTCACACACCCTGTGGAAAAGTATGAGGATTCTAATGTTGTCGTAGCCTTCGGCACACGTGACAAAGAGCTGATTTCGAGGATTATGAGCTTGTCGGATCTGTACATTCCCGACGTCCCGGTCGTGGCCGACGACCTGCTTTCCGAGATCTTCACGCTCGGATACTTCGAAAAACACCGCGAGAGACTGCAAGGAGTCTGTGATAAACTTTCCGACAGCGCGTCGAAGGAACTCCTCTGCGACCTGATCTGCTACCGCCTGACCGGAGATTTCCACTACCTTTTCCACAAAACTGTGGAAAAGTCGGAGTATTATTCACTGCTGGGAGCCGAAAACTTCAGAACCGCGCTTGATCTTGGAGCCTACAACGGCGACACGATACGTGAGCTTTCGGAGTACGCGGTGAGTCTCGGATCGGTCACAGCCTTTGAACCCGACGAGCGGAATTTCCGGAAGTTACGGGACTATCAATGGAACGGATCGTTCACAGTCAGAGCGATAAACGCCGCGGCGTGGGACGAGGAAGCGACGATAGAATTCACGTCGGGCGGCAACCGGAACTCGTCGGCGTCCTCAAAGGTCGGCGTGACGACCGGGGCGAAGGTGAAAAAAGTCAGGGCTCTGCGCCCCGACTCGGCGGTGGAAAGCTGCGACTTCATCAAGTATGACGTCGAGGGAGCCGAGGAGAAGGCACTGAAAGGTTCAGAAAAGCTGATCGAAGCTTCGCGTCCCGTACTTTCGGTGGCGGTCTATCATCGGACGGCGGACTTGTTCAGAATCCCTGAACTTGTATCCGAGCTCGGCTATAAGGAGCTGTATTTAAGGCGTTTTGCCTGCGTCCCGGGCTGGGAAGTGAATCTGATAGCGAAATGAGATCCGGAAGGGTCTCTTTTTACTTTAGTTGGTTATGCATAGACGCAAATACGCGTATTTTTGGGGGTCATTCCCCAGATTTTTTTTATACGGATGCGTATAGATGTTTGTTTATATAACGATGCAACGCTTGCAACGCAAAAAAACAGGGTTTTTGGAGGTGTCATTGCGCAGTGAGGATGAGATGGTTCAGCCATGTTGAACTATTGTAAACCTGTCCGGTTCAGATAAGCTGAACGAGTATATGTCTGCTTGGTTCAGATAGGTAGAACTATTTCCTGTATGCCTGTACGAATATGTATATATCAACCTGTATCGTAAATCTGACAAAGTCCCCGCCCTACGGTCTCACAATATCATTATCAATAACCTGAACCTATACTCCTTCCACTCCACACACACACACCTCGAAAATCACCGTTTTTTCGCGTTGCAAGCGTTGCATCGTTATATAAACAAATAATCACACGCATCTGTGTAAAAAAAATTGGAGGAGTACCCCCGAAAATACGCGTGCGGGGAGCCCCCGACCAGTTGCGTAGCAACTGGTGCAGACGTCGTCAGGGCTAGTCTGTGCTGAGTTGATTCTCTCGGTTCTGTCAGGAGGGTTCGGAGTCACCACTACGTGGCTACTCCTTCACCCGCTCGGGCTTCGCACCAGTTGCGGAGCAACTGGTACGCCTAAAGGAAAAAGATACACGCATGCGTATAAAAAAATCAGGGAGAGTACCCCCGAAAATACGCGTATTTGCGTCTATGATCATCGTGTTACCATACTAAAGCGGGAGAAGCTTCCCCTCCCGCGCAAATCATATTATCAGCCGTCAGTATTTCTTCGTATTCAACGCCTTCTCGGTCTCCTCGATCGCCTTCACGGCGTCGGCTCCCTTCCGGAACACCAGATAGAAATACAAAGCGTCTACTATCGCGAGCTGCGCGATCCGCGAGCCGAGTGCCAGAATCGAATAGTTCGTCTCGTCAGACGAGGTCTGCAAGACTATGTCGCTCACCTTCTGAATCGGCGATTTTCCGCAGTTTGTAAGGCAGATCGTCACCGCCCCGCGCTCTCTCGCGATCTTCAGCGACTCCACAATGTCCCGCGACGAGCCTGAATGCGAGATCCCGACCGCCACGTCGCCCGCCCTCAGATGCGAAACCGCGATCGCCTGCATATGATTGTCGGTGTACGCCACCGCGTCGCACCCCGCGCGCAGAAGCTTATGACTCAGATCGACCGCCACCGACGCCGAGTTTCCGAGTCCCATAGTCACAATCCGCCCCGCGGACAGAATCTTTTCGGCCGCCTCGGACAGCGATTTCTCGTCAAGCACCTTCTTCGTCCGCTCAAGCGAGCAGAAAATATTGTCGCAGACCTTCGAAAAAATCTCGAAGCTGGAGTCCGACGGCGTGATCGACTCGGACACACTCGTGGTGTTCTCCTCGCGGGCAAGCGAGATTTTCAGTGCCTGATAGCCGTCAAAGCCAAGTCTTCGCGCAAAACGCACAATTGTCGCTTCACTGCACTTGCAGTTGTCGGCGAGTTCGCTTATAGAAAGCGGGACAAATTTTCCGGGATTGTCGAGAATCCAGTCGGCGATCTTCTTTTCGGCGCGGCCCATTTCGTCATAGAGAACCTTGATGCGGAGCGATGTTCTTTCCATATTTACCTCACAGTTGTTTCTTTCCTATTATTATACACCATTTCGCGCCTGCTGTCAAGGGGAAATTTCTTATGCGATGTGTACAAATCGAAGCGGGGATTTTTGTGCAGGTCTACAATATTTCGGTTCGGAGACAGATTTTTTCGAAAAGCCCTTGAAATTTATTTTCAGATATAGTATAATATTTCATGGAATCCGAATTCTCAAAAAGAAAATCTGCTTCACATCGAAAGGATGATATAATGAATACCAAGCTGAAAATCGGAATCGTCCCCGAACGCCGCTGGCTCGCTGACCAGAAGACCAGAAAGGGTATCTTCCAGCCCTCCTTTGCCGTCGACAACAAGAACAAGGTTCTCGCCTATATAAAGGAACACTTCGCCGACGAAACGGTTGAGTTCACCGACCTCGAATGGCTCAACGACGAGGGTCTCCTCTTCGAAAACGACGACGTTTCAAAGGTTGTCGATTACCTCAAAGGCGAGAAGGTCGACGCGATCTTCATAATCAACTGCAACTTCGGAAACGAGGACGCCGCCGGTCGTGTCGCCCGCGAGATGGGACTTCCCGTGCTTTTATGGGGCCCGCGCGACAATCTCTTCACGCCCGAGGGCAACCGCTTCACCGACTGCCAGTGCGGTCTCTTCGCGATCTCAAAGCACCTCCAGCGCAGTCACGTTCCCTTTACATATATCGAAAACTGCGACGTCGAGGACAAGCCCTTCGCCGAGGGACTCTCGAAATTCCTCTCGGTCGTCTCGATGCTCAAAACCTTCAAAGGGATGCGGATCGTTCAGGTCGGATGTCGCGTAAAGCCCTTCAAGAGCGTCATGTTCAACGAAATGGAACTCATGGAGAAGTTCGGAATCGACGTGACCCCGATAAACATGGCCGAGGCTGTGTCGAAGCTCGAAAAGATCTACAACGACCCCTCGCGCCGTCCGGAGCTTGAGGCTCTCGCCGCCGACGTGAAGAAAAAGTACGACACGACCGGACTCGACGACGAACTCCTCGTGAAGATGATGACCTTCGTCCCGTTCTACCTCGGAATCAAGGAGGAGAATCACGCCGACATCATCTCGACCGAATGCTGGACGTCGATGCCGCTCGGCTTCGGGGCGAACCCGTGTCTCGCCATGTCGGTTCTCGGCGACATGGACTGCCTTGTGACCTGCGAGTCTGACATCTACGGCGCGATCACGATGGCGCTTCTCTACTCGATGAAGCGGAAGAAATCCGTCCCGGCGTTCGGTGAGTTCACCTGCCGCAATCCCGAAAACGACAATTCCGAGCTTCTCTGGCACTGCGGACCCTTCGCGTACTCCTTGAAGAAACCCGATTCGAGAGCCTACATCTTCAACACGAAGCCGTCCTTCAGAGTGGCGGACGGCGACTGGACGATCGCGAGATTCCAGGGACAGGGCGGAAAGTTCAGCTTCCTCGCCGGAAACTTCAGGACGACCGACGGCCCGCACACCTTCGGAACGCATATGTGGGCTGACTTCGGCAATCTCCCGAAGGTCGAGCGGAAGGTCATCGAAGGACCCTACATCCACCACATGGCCGAGATTCAGGGCAAATACGCCGACGTCATCCGTGAGTTCTGCAAGTTCGTGCCGGAGCTCGAATTCGACGACCTATATAATAATTAAGCAGGGTGCGACCCTGCACTCGAACGTCAGGGTTAGTTTACTGCAAAAGGGATTCTCACGGTTCTGTCAGGAGGGGGTCGGAGTCACCTCTTCGAGGTTACTCCTTCGCCCCACTCGGGCTTTGCCCTCGTCTAAAGAAAAAAAGAATATCCAATGATTTGAGGAAACAAAATGATTTTCAACGATTTTACTCAGACAATGATCCTGTCTGAACTCGAAGACGCGGTCGGACGCGAAAACTGCTCCGAAAAACCCGTCGACAAAATAACCCACTCGGTTGATTACTTCTGGCTCCCGAGAATGTGGTCGGATCGCGGACTCAATATGCCCTACGCCGACGTCATCGTCTCGCCGAAGAACGCCGAGGAGGTCTCGAAGGTTCTCAGAATCGCCAATTACTACAAGCTCCCCGTCACCACATGGGGCGGCGGAGGCGGAACGCAGGGCGGCGCGATCCCGGTCTGCGGCGGTATCGTCCTCGATACCAAGCGCATGAATCAGATTTATGACATAAACGAAAAGGGAATGTACATCGAGTGCGGCACCGGCGCGATCTACAAGCACATCGAATGGGCGGCCAACGAAAGAGGCTACGCCACGATGCACTACCCCTCCTCGCTCACCTGCTCGACGGTCGGCGGCTTCCTCGCTCACCGCGGAATCGGTGTCGTCTCGACAAAATACGGCAAGATCGACGACATGGCTCTCGAACTTGAGGTCGTCCTCCCGAACGGCGACATAATCCACACCTCCCCGGCTCCCAAGCACGCGGCGGGTCCCGACCTCAATCAGATCTTCATCGGCTCCGAGGGAACTCTCGGCGTCATCACAAAGGCTCAGATGCGGATCTACGAACAGCCCGAGGAGAGACGCTTCCGCGGATTCCTCTTCCACAACATGGCCGACGCCTTCAACGCCGGACGCGAGCTTTTACAGAAGTTCAAGCCCTCTGTAATGCGTCTCTACGACGAGGCCGAAACCTCGACGCTTATAAAGAAGATAGTCGGCGTGGCGAAGCCCGGCGCGTTCATGAACGTCGCGATCGAGGGCGTTTCGGAAATCGTCGCGGTCGAGGAGAAGCTCCTCCTTGACACCTTCGCGAAATACGGCGCGGAGGATCTCGGCTCGGAATACGGCGAAAAGTGGTGGAAGGAAAAGATCACCTTCTTCTACCCCGGAAACATGATGGATCTCCCGCAGATGTTCGGCACGATGGACTCGATAGCTCCGTATGACAAGATCGAGAAGATCTACTGGGCGATGAAGGAAGCGATTGAGACAAACTTCCCGATGGCACGCTTCATAGCTCACTTCTCGCACTGGTACGAATGGGGCGCGATGATCTACGACCGCTTCATCGTCGACGACGTTCCGGAGGATCCGCACGAGGCTCTCCGTCTCCACAACGCGATCTGGAACTGCGGAGTCAGAACGGCTATCGCGAACGGCGGCGTGGTCAACGATCATCACGGAGTCGGAATCAAGTTAGGCCGCCTCATGAAGGAACAGTACGGACCCGCTATGCAGGTCTTTGAGGGGATCAAGAAGTCTCTCGACCCGAACGGGATCATGAATCCCTTCAAGCTCGGACTGTAAGGTAGGTGTAATAATATGTTAATTTCACAGAAAAGCAAAGAAACCATCGACGCCTGCCGCTTCTGCTGGATGTGCCGTCATGTCTGCCCGATCGGAAACGCCACGGGTCAGGAGAGAAACACCGCCCGCGCCCGCGCTCTGACCCTTTCGCTCGTCGAAAGAGGCGCGGTTGAGCTTTCGGACGTCATCGACAACGTCTACGAGTGCGCGCTCTGCGGCGGATGCACGAACAACTGCATGACCGGATGGGATCCGGTGAAGTTCACCAAGGAAGTCAGACTTGAGGCGGTTCAGAACGAAATCACGCCCGACTACATAAACAGACTCCTCTACAACATCGAAGCGTTCGGAAACGCCTACGGAATGACGAAAGTCCCGGACGAGATCGTAAATCTCGAGCTCTCGCTCCCGACCGTCGCGGAAAATCTCCTCTACATCGGTACAGACGTGAGATACAAGGTTCCGTCCTACGCGGTCGACGCGGCGGCGGTGCTTACAAAAGCCGGAATCAGCTTCACTGTCCTGAAGGACGAACCCGACAGCGGCGCGACGCTCGACTTCCTCGTCGGAGAGGCTGACGAAACCCGCAAGACGGCCGAAAAATGCGCGAAAGCGATCGGAAACTACAAGAAGGTCATCGTCCTCGACCCGGCCGACGCCAAGATGATGAAGCATGAATACAAGGAATGGGGAATTTCTCCCGACACCGGGATTGTCACCTTCACCTCGCTCGTCTCGAAGCTCATTGAGGACGGCACGCTCAAGGTAAACAAGCTCCCGGTTACGGCGACCTATCAGGACAGCTTCGCCCTTGTCCGCGACCTTGACGAGGTTGAGGAGCCGAGAATCTTCCTGAACGCCTGCGTCGACCTGCGCGAAATGCTCTTGAACCGCAAGGAACTGATCTGGGGCGGAAACACTCTGATGGCCGAATATCTCCCCGACGTCATGAAGCTCGTCGCGAAGGATCGCTGGACAAACGCCGGACACGTCGGCGCGAAGCTCCTTGTCGTGGCAAGCCCGTCCGAATACGCCGCGCTGGAGGCCGAAAAGCCGGATGATATGGAGATCATGTCTGTCCCCGAGCTGATTCTGTCCGCGTTATAAAATAACCCGCGCCGGCATGGCTTTTTGTCGGCGCGAAACCTGATTTGCGAGAAAACTGTAAACTATGTCCAGAAAGGGAAAAATATGTTAGTTTCATTTGACGAAGTACTGTCGCTCGCCGACAAAGGGGGATTCGCGATCCCGGCGTTCAACGTCTACAACATGGAGACCGTGATGGGAATCATCGCGGCGGCCGAGGAGCTCCGCGCGCCGGTCATTCTCCAGTTCTATTCAAGACTCGCGGCGAACGAGGAGGGATATTACGTCTCCCCGATCATTTTGGCGGCGGCGGCGAAGGCGACGGTTCCGGTCTGCTTCCATCTCGACCACGGAGCCGGGGAAAAGGAAGTCATGCGGGCAATCCGCTACGGCGCGACCGGAATCATGATCGACGCCTCGACAAAGCCGATTGACGAGAACATTGAGATCACGAAGAAGATCGTTGAACTCTGCGCCTACAACGGAATTCAGGTTGAGGGTGAAATCGGCCACGTCGGCTCGGCGGCGAACGAGGACAATCTGACGGCCTCGACCACTGTCGAGGAAGCGACGAAGTTCGCGAAAGGCTCAGGCGTCCGCGCGCTGGCGGTGATGGTCGGAACGGCTCACGGTCACTACAAGAAGGCACCGAAGCTCGACATAAAGCGAATCGAAGAGATCCACGAGGCGAACCCGGAAGTGTCGCTTGTCCTCCACGGCGGCTCGGGCGTTCCGGACGATCAGATAAAAGCGGCGGTCAGCGCGGGAATCCGGAAGATCAACTTCGGCACGGACGTATGCTATTCGTTCCTTGACAAGGTATTCGAGACGTCGAGAAGTCTCATCGCGATCGATCTCTTCATGAAGGACGCGATTCAGAACGTCAAGGCTTTCGCGGAGGAAAAGATCCGACTCCTCGGAGCAGATAATCAGGTAAAATAACATGAAGCTTATAACCGGAATAGGAGCCAACGTCTTTGACACGCTTATAATGCTCCCCGAATACCCGGCCGAGGACACGAAGCTGAAGGCCGACGAGATAAAATCTGTCGGGGGCGGTCCCACCGCCACCGGACTCGTAGCCGCCGCGAAGCTCGGCAAAGGCTCTGACGTCGGAGTCTCGTTCATCGGCTCGGTCGCGGACGACGACCGCGGAAAATTTCTACTCGACGATTTCAGAAAATGGGGAGTCGACACCTCAAACGTCACGGTCGAACCGGACTGCGAGTCCTTCTGCTCGTTCGTCCTCCTCAGCGCGAAGGAAAAGACCCGCACCTGCGTCTTCCACCGCGGAAACAAGCCCCCGCTCGCCCTCAGCATGGCGCAGAAGGCGAAAATCGCGAAGTCCGATATCCTCATGGTCGACGGAAACGAACTCGACGCCGCGATCGAAGGCGCGAAAACAATCCGTAACGCCGGGGGAAAGGTTCTCTACGACGCCGGCGGACTCTACGAGGGAATCGAAAGGCTCCTCCCCCACGTCGACATCCTGATCCCGTCCGAGGAATATTCCCTCGGCCACACCGGCGAAAAGACGGCTGAGGACGCCGCGAAGAAGCTCTACGAAACCTATCACCCCGAGGTCGTCGTCATCACTCAGGGAAGGCGCGGCGGACTCGTATACGACGGAAAGCTCACAAGATACGGCATAATCGACACGAAGGTCGTCGACTCAAACGGAGCCGGGGACGTCTTCCACGGAGCCTTCGCGTTCGCCATGACACAGGGTTTCGACTTCCGCAAATGCGCTCTCTTCGCCTCGGCGACGTCGTCGCTCAAATGCACAAGAGTCGGCGCGAGAGCGGCCGTACCCACTTTTGACGAAGTAAAAAATATTCTGAAGGAGAATGGTTATGAATTATAAGAAAACATGGACAAAGAAGTTCGGCAAGTCCGAGATCTACAAGGCCGGGGAATGCGGATGCAAAAAGGTTGAGATCGATATGCTCCGTCTGGCCGACGGTCAGTCAAAGCTCTACCGCGAGGAAAACAAGGAGTACGCGCTCGTCATCCTCGGCGGAAAATGCACCGTGAAGGGCGAGGATTTCCTCTTTGAGAACGCCGGAAAGCGCAAGGATGTCTTCGACGGACCCGCGACCTGCGTCTATATCCCGAGAAACAAGCCGTTTACGGTCACCGCTGTCGGAGAGGTCTCGATCGCCGTCTCGAAGTCGCCCGCGACGAAGGATTATAAACCCGCGATCATAAACCCAGAGGACGTTGTGATCAAGAATCTCGGAAAGCCCGGCTGGGAGCGCGAGGCGCACTTCATCCTTGACGACCGCACCGACGCCGAGATGCTCTACATCGGCGAAGCCTTCGTGAAGGGCGGTCAGTGGGCAAGCTATCCTCCTCACAAGCACGACGACGACAATATGCCGACCGAGGCCGAGACCGAGGAGATCTACTACTACGAGTTCAAAAAGCCGGCCGGATTCGGAATCCAGCGTGTCTACACGATGGAAGGCGACGTTGACGAGGTCTACGTCGTGAAGTCGGGCGATTTCGTCGAGATTCCGCGCGGATATCATCCCTTCCACGCGGCTCCCGGATATGACAACTATTACCTCTGGATTATGGCGGGAAAGGATCGCGGATTCTTCATGACTACCGATGAAGATCACGCTTGGTTAAACAAATGAACAAACTTGAAGCTTTAAGAGCAAAGAACCCGACGCTGAAATTATACAGCGTGAACGACAAGGAATTCGCCCGCTACGGCACTGTCCTGACCGGGGATTACTCGTCAATTATCGAAGAAGCGAAGAAGCTCCCGATGCCCGGAGAGGGATCGAAATACGAGCCGACCGTCGCGTCGTTCGAGTCGCTTCCCCTGCGCGCGATGATAAAGGAAGAACTCTTCGGCGAGCTTGAGGTTCAGCTCGGCAACTGCTGGGGCTACAATTCGTATCTGAACGCGCTCGAATGGCACAAGAACTCCGAGATCAACGTCGCGGCGACCGATCTTGTTCTCCTCCTCGCGAAGCTCGACGATGTCGAGGACGGAAAGCTTGACGCGAAGAAGGTTGTCGCGTTCTATGTGGCGAAGGGCGAGGCTGTCGAGGTCTACGCCGACACGCTGCATTACTGTCCGTGTCAGGTTGAGGATTCGGGCTTCAACTGTGTTGTCGTGCTTCCGAAGGACACGAACACGAATCTTGAAAACAAGCCGGCAAATCCGCTTCTCTTCAGGAAGAACAAATGGATCTTCTGCCACGAAGGCAACGCTGAGCTTATCGCGAAGGGCGTCGTCCCCGCGATTTATGGGGAAAATTATAAGATAAATTACTGAGCGTCCCCGAAATAAGCACAGATACTCATCCTCCCCGGTTTTAATTTAACCCGCGTAAAAAGTTTCGGGGGGGGGCGTCTTAACAAAACTATTTTATGAAACTGAGGAAAATTAAGATGAAAAAGAATATCACCGCGCTTACCCTCGCACTGCTCCTTACCCTCACCGCCGCGTCGTGCGGCGGCAACGCGACCTCTGACGAAACCACTTCCGGAGACACCGGAACAACCGCCGCTCCCGAGACTGAGAAGTCGATCTATGACGAGCTCCCGACCGGGGATTATGGCGGGGAGAAGTTCACGATCCTCAACAGCACCGTGGGCTGGGCTGAATACCGCATAGACTCTGACGAAATCAACGGCGACTCAATGAACGACGCCGTGTACGAACGCACGAAATTCGTCGAAGACCTTCTGAAAATCGACATCGAGATCATCGAGGAAAACGAGTCGGCCGCGAACGCAAGCTATCTCGCAAACCTCGTCATGGCGGGCGACGACTCGATCGACGCCGCTTTCATCGGAGCCATGAGCAACGTCTCCAACATCAGCAAGGGACTCTACATCGACCTGAACGACGTCGACGAATTCGACTTCTCAAAGCCGTGGTGGGACAAAAACTCGATGAAATACTACGAGATAGACAACAAGCTCTATATGGCTCACAACGAGACGAGCGCGAATATCCACGACACGCTCTGGGTCGGGTTCTTCAACAAGAAGCTCCACGAAAATCTGAAGCTCGAAGACATCTACGCCTTGGTACGCGACGGAAAATGGACAATTGACAAGCTCAAGGAATTCATCGAAGTCGGACAGAACGACCTTGACGGCGACGGCGAACTCGGCGCGAACGACCAGTGGGGACTTGTGACTCACTTTGGTGCGGGCTTCGGATTCCTTCACGCCGCCAACGAGCGCGGAGTCGATATAAAGGACGGAATCCCGTTCGTCAGCCCGGTCGACGACCGTATGTTTGACGTCATAACAAAAATCCGCAGCGTCTTTGAACTGCACGGTGTCATGACAAACGACAAGCTCCAGAGTAAAGTCGGGTTCCACTGTGTCGACGGCTTCGCGGCCGGAAAGTCGCTGCTTCTCATCGAGGTCATCGGAAACGCCAAGACTCTCCGCGCGATGGATGCCGATTTCGGAATCATCCCCTTCCCAAAGTACGAGGAGTCTCAGGAGAACTACATCGCATACTTCTCGCCCGCGACGAACGCGTTAAGCATCCCCAAGACTACAAAGGATCTCTCGCGCACCGGAACCGTAATCGAAAATCTCAGCGCGTACGGCTATAAAACCGTCCGTCCGGCCTACTACGACGTCGTTCTGCACGGAAAAACCGTCCGCGACGAGGAATCCCGCGAAATGCTCGACATAATCTTCGCGAACATCGAGGGCGAAATGGCCTACATCTACAACTGGGGCGGCTACGCGAACACTCTGAAATCCGTCCTCAGCGGAAGCGGAGATATCGTCTCGTCGCTCGAATCCAAAAAAACGGCAGTCGAAACCGCTATCGAAAACTATCTTAAAGACCTTCAGTAAACATCACGGGCGGAATACTTCTCTGTATTCCGCCTTTTTAAGGAGAAAACAATGCCCTACACACTCGGAATCGACTTCGGCGGCGGAGCCTCCAAGGCGACGCTCCTCTCGTCCGACGGCACAATCGCCGCGACGAACACCGTCGAATATCCCACCTCCTACCCCGCGCCCGGCATGGCCGAACAGAATCCCTTCGACTGGTACGACGCCACAAGACGCAATATCTCGGCGGTCATTGAAAAATCCGGCGTGAATCCCTCCGAAATCGCCGCCGTCGCGCTCGACGCCGCCACTCACACCGCCGTTTTATGCGACAGGGATTTCAACGTTGTCCGCCCCTCGATCTACTGGACCGATTCGCGCTCGACCGAAGAAGTAGCCTTTTTAAGGCGCGAATACGGCGATTTCATCTATAATCACGTCCTCCACCGCCCCGACACGATCTGGACTCTCCCTCAGCTCATGTGGATAAAAAAGCACGAGCCGGAAATCTGGGCAAAGGTCGATCGCATAATGTTCGCCAAGGACTTCGTCCGCCATATGCTCACCGGGGACTACGTCACCGACCACATCGAGGCCGAAGGGTCGATGTTCTTCGACTACACCACGCTCTCGTGGTCAGAGGAGCTCTGCGCCCTGCTCGGTTTCCCGGTCGGAAAGCTCCCCGAAATCGTAAAACCCACCGATTTCGTCGGTAAAATCACTCCCGCCGCCGCAAAAGATACCGGACTTCTCGCGGGAACCCCGGTTGTCTGCGGAACCACCGACACCGTGATGGAGGTCTTCGCCGCCGGAGCCGTAAAGAAGGGGCAGATGACCTTAAAGCTCGCCACCGCCGGAAGAATCTGCGTCATCACCGACCGCGCGTTCCCCGACAGGAATCTCATAAACTACTCGCACATCGCGGACGGACTCTGGTATCCCGGAACGGCGACAAAGGCCTGCGCCTCCTCGCTCCGCTGGTACCGCGACACCTTCGGCGGGGATTACCGCTCGATCGACGACGCCGCCTCGAAAATCCCGGTCGGCTCGGAAGGACTCGTCTTCCACCCTTATATCAACGGCGAACTCACGCCCTACGCCGACCCGAAGCTCTGCGGAAGCTTCATCGGAGTCCGCGCGAACCACACGAAGGCCCACTTCGACCGCGCCGTGCTTGAAGGCGTCGCCATGTCGATGCTCGACTGCAAAAAGGCTCTCGAATCGATCGGAATCGAACACTCCGACAAGGCCACGATCATCGGCGGCGGCGCGTCAAGTCCCCTCTGGCGTCAGATTGTCGCCGACGCGTTAGGTTTTACGCTTGTACAGAATCAGGACAGCGACTCGTCGTTCGGCACGGCGATGCTCGCCGGAGTTTCGGCCGGAATCTTCGCTGACTTCGAGTCCGCGCTCTCAAAATGCGTCAGAGTGAAATCGACAACAACTCCGGATCCCGGAAAGGCCGGACTCTACGAAAAGCTCTTCGCCCGCTACAAGGCCGTTCACGACGCGCTCGCGCCGATCTACGACGCATGAATTATCTCGTCTTTGTAAAGGTTGTGAAGGGCGAACTGTCGCCCTTTGACGAGGCCGCGCTTGAGATCGCGCTGAGGATGCGCGAAAAATCCGGAGGAAAAGTCTCGGTCGTCACAATGGCTCCCGGAACCGCGCTCGACCGGATGCGCGCGCTGACACGACTCGGAGTCGATGAGTCGATCCTCCTCTCGGACAAGGCCTTCGCCGGGTCGGACACGGCCGCGACGTCGTATATCCTGTCGCTCGCCGCGAAGAGAATTCAGTCTGATCTCATCCTCTGCGGCCGTCAGAGCATGGACGGCGACACCGCGCAGGTCGGAGTCTCACTCGCCGCCAGACTCGGAATCGATTGCCTCACAAACGTCATGCGCGAACCCGTAATCGAAAACGGCAGACTCACCGCCGAAACGCGACTTGGAACCGAGTCGGTCTCCCTCCCCGCGCTCCTGACGATCGAACGCATCGCGAAGCTCAGATTCCCGCCGATGAGGGCGAAGCCCGGAATAGTCCAGACGCTCGACGCAAAGGCTCTCAGAGCCGACACAAAGCGATGCGGTCTTGCCGGATCGCCGACCAGAGTCATCCGCTCGTTCGAGTCGGAGCGCGGGAAAAGGCACTGCGAGTTTCTTTCAAAAAACGAACTTTTCGCGAAAATCGACGAACTCCGCGCCCTCCCGCCAGAGCATGAAAATATAAAAAAAAGCAATTTCGTGAAGCTCCCCGAGGTCTTCGCGGTCGGCGCGGATGTGGCAAAAATCGCGTCGGAAATCGCCGGAAGTGTCATAACGCTCGAAAGACTCGAACCCGACGAATATCTGAAAATTATTTCCGAAAAAAAACCGTCTGTAGTCCTCTTCCCGTCCGATCTCTGGGGACGCAGAACGGCTCCTTACGTCGCGACGAAGCTTGAAACCGGACTCTGCGCCGACTGCACGCTCCTTGAAACCGACGGCGAAAGGCTCTTCATGTACCGCCCGGCCTTCGGCGGGAATATCACCGCGAAGATAGTCTGCGACAGAAATCCCCAGATGGCGACGGTCAGAACGCTCTCGGAAAGCTCGGAAATCATCGTCTCGGCCGGACTCGGCGTGAAAAACGACCTCGAAAGGGTGAAAAAGCTCGCACTGAGTCTCGGAGCCGACCCAGGAGCCTCGCGCGGACTCGTCGACGCGGGACTTGCCCCCTACGAATGGCAGGTCGGACTCACCGGAAAAACCGTCGCGCCGAAGATTTACCTCGCTCTCGGCATCTCGGGCGCAATCCACCACATGTCCGGAATCACCGGAAGCCGGTTCATTCTCGGAATAAACCCGGACAAAAACGCCCCTGTCTTCGACTGGTGCGACTATGGGTGTATTGATGTTTTCTGACTGATTGATTTTTTGTTAACGAATGGCGAGTAATCGTAAATTCTGAAAAAAAACGCAAAAAATCTATGTAAAATTTTCGAAAACCTATTGCATTTTTGAAAAAAGTGTGCTATAATATCTTACGGATCGGAAAAGGTCCGCAATATAGTTTTTTCGAAAGGAAAAAAAGCAATGAAAAAGTTTGGCTCTTTCGCACTCGCGGCACTCATGGTGACCGCACTCAGCATCTCGGCATCGGCCGCTAACTCCTTCGAGGCAGCTACCGGTACTCCCACGATCGACGGCAAGATGGACGACGCTTACAAGGCAGCTCCTGAAATCGCCATCAACGTCAAGACCTCGGGCGACGGCAAGACCTCGGGTACCGCTCGTGTTCTCTGGGACAGCAGCAACATCTACGTCTTCTTCGACGTCACCGACCCGGTTCTCTCTACCGAATACGGAAAGTACCACTATGACTCTGACTCGGTTGAGTTCTTCATCAGCCTCGCCAACGAGAAGGGCGATATTACCAAGATCAACGCAGGTCAGTACACCGCTCAGGCTGATTTCCCCGGAGCAAAGACTGACTGGGCTGGCCGCGGTATGCACTGGGATGCTAACAAGGACAAGGCTACCTTCAAGTCCGTAAAGACTGACAAGGGCTACACTGTTGAGATGCAGATCCCGTTCGGCTCCGACTACACTCCCAAGGCCGGCGCAAAGATCGATGTCGCTTTCCACATCAACTCCGATGAGGACGGCAAGGCCGGACGTGAGGGCGAGTACTTCGCAGGTCAGGATCAGACCGAAGCTTGGTCGAAGTCCGACAACTACGACACCATTACTCTCACCGACAAGAAGTATGAGGCTCCGAAGAAGGACACCGCTGCGGCTACCGCTGATATGGGCATCGTAGCAGCTCTCGCGGCTCTCGCTTCCTCCGGCGCGGCTTACATCTCGCTCAAGAAGAGAAAGTAATTCCCGACAGGATTTGCGAAAAGAAAGTAATTTAATATAAATTACATAAACAGACCGGGATTTTCCGGTCTGTTTTATCTTTCCGCTTGAATTTTTCACAATTTTCGTGGTATAATTATTGTACTATCCTATGGAGGTAACCTCACGTGATAATAAAGCCCGATCCCCTGAAAAAACTCGAACGGAAATTACATTTTCTCGCGATTCCGAATCTGATGCTGATTATCGTCGGCGCGATGGGAGTCGTTTTCGTCATGGATCTTCTCATCTCGGCCTCGGCCGGACAGAGCATCTACTCAATGCTGACCTTCAACAAAGCCCTGATCGCGAAGGGGCAGGTCTGGCGGATCTTCACCTTCCTTTTCCTGCCGCCGTCGTCGAACATATTCTTCGCGCTGATTTCACTCTATTTCTACTGGCTGATCGGCTCTGCGCTCGAACATGAGTGGGGTTCGTTCGGATTCACGGTTTTCTATCTCCTCGGCGCGGTCGGCGCGATAATCTCGGGACTCATCACCGGATACGCCACGAACGACTATCTCAATATGTCGCTTTTCCTCGCCTTCGCGCTGCTGAACCCCGACTACACGGTTCTCGTCTTCTTCATCCTCCCGGTGAAAATGAAGTGGCTCGCGCTGATCGACGGAATCGGAATCCTGCTCTCGCTCATCACAACAAGCTGGTCGGGAAGACTGGCGATCGTCATGGCACTGATAAATCTCCTGATTTTCTTCACTCCGACGCTTGTAACACGGATTAAACAGGCCTATGGCCGCTGGAAGTGGAAGCGGAATTTCAAATAAACCAAAAGAACAAACTTTTTTACACAAAAATTCTCACTGTGGGAGCTGACGATCGTCCGCTCCCTTCTTGACTTTATAAAATAATTCTGATATAATAGAAGTAAGAAAATTTTTGAGAGGACAAAATGGACAGATTCAGACTTCACTCTCCCTACAAGCCGACGGGCGATCAGCCCGAGGCGATAACAAAGCTCTCGGCCGGCGTCGAGGCCGGAATGAAGGGACAGACCCTCCTCGGCGTCACAGGCTCCGGAAAGACCTTCACAATGGCGAACATCATCGCCGAGGTCAACCGCCCCACGCTCGTTCTCGCGCACAACAAGACCCTCGCCGCGCAGCTCTGCTCGGAATTCCGCGAGTTCTTCCCCGAAAACGCTGTCGAGTTCTTCGTCTCCTACTACGATTATTACCAGCCCGAGGCCTACATCCCCGGCAAGGACGTCTATATCGAAAAGGACAGCTCGATAAATGACGAAATAGATATGCTCCGCCACAGCGCGACCAGCGCGCTGCTCGAACGCCGCGACGTGATCATCGTGTCGTCGGTCTCCTGCATATATTCGCTCGGTGATCCCGAGCAGTACCAGTCGATGCTGATCGGTCTGCGTCCCGGAATGGTCATGGAGCGCGACGAGCTGACCTCGCGCCTCGTCTCACTGAACTACGACCGGAATGACATAAATTTCGTCCGCGACAAATTCCGGGTGCGCGGCGACGTCGTCGAGATCTTCCCCGCCTCGTCGGGCGACAAGGCAATCAGAGTCGAGTTCTTCGGCGACGAGATCGAACGGCTGTCCGAGATCAACACCCTCACCGGCGAGCTTTTGCGAACTCTCAGCTACGTCTCGATCTTCCCCGCGACACACTACGCCGTCACCGACGACCGCCGCGAGGCCGCCCTTGTCGAGATTGAGCGCGAGATGAACGACCGCGTCGACTGGTTCCGCTCGCAGAATATGCTCCTTGAGGCTCAGAGAATCGAGGAACGTACGAAATATGATCTCGAAATGCTCCGTGAGATCGGCTACTGCTCGGGTATCGAAAACTATTCCTGCGTCATGTCGGGGCGCAAGCCGGGTTCGACTCCGTATACGCTGCTCGACTACTTCCCGAAGGACTTCCTGCTCTTCATCGACGAGTCCCACGTCACCCTCCCGCAGGTCAAGGGAATGAGCGGCGGCGACCGCGCGAGAAAGAAAAATCTCGTCGACTACGGTTTCCGTCTGCCGTCGGCCTATGACAACCGTCCGCTCTTTTTCGATGAGTTCGAGAAGAAGATAAATCAGGTCATCTTCGTCAGCGCGACCCCGGCCGAGTACGAGAAGAAGCATTCCTCGCAGATTGTCGAGCAGATCATCCGCCCGACCGGGCTTCTCGACCCCGAAATCGACGTCCGACCCGTCAAGGGGCAGATCGAGGATCTGATCGGTGAAATCCGCGCGACGACCGCCAAGGGCGAGCGGGTTCTCGTCACGACGCTGACGAAAAAGATGGCCGAGGATCTGACCGACTTCCTCGAAATGAACCTCATCAAGGTCAAATACATCCACCACAATGTCGAGACGATGGAGCGGAGCGAAATCATCCGCGATCTCAGACTCGGAGTCTTTGACGTGCTTGTCGGAATAAACCTCCTGCGCGAGGGACTCGATATCCCCGAGGTTTCGCTTGTGGCGATCCTTGACGCCGACAAGGAGGGCTTCTTACGCTCCGAAACCGCGCTGATACAGACAATCGGCCGCGCCGCCCGCAACTCCGAGGGACGCGTCATAATGTACGCCGACACGGTCACCCCGTCAATGGAAGCCGCGATCGAGGAGACAAACCGCCGCCGTCTCATCCAGACCGAATACAACAAGGCGCACGGAATCACCCCGCAGACGATAAAGAAGAGCGTCCGCGATCTCATCGAGATCGGAAAGAAGGAGGCCGAGTCGTCGGCCGAAAACAAGCTTTCAAAGGCAAAGCGCGAGAACAAGAAGCTCACGGCCGCAGAAAAGGAAAAGCTCATCGAGGATCTCACGACCGAAATGAAAGCCGCCGCGAAGAAGCTCGAATTCGAGCGCGCCGCCGCCCTGCGCGACCAGATCAAGGCTTTGCGGAGTTAAAAGAAACGAAAAATCCGCGTGATCCCGACCGGGGCGATGAGCGACCCTTACGCGCACTGCGAAACGAGTCTCATTGACGACCGACTCTGCGAAAAAATCGAGCCGAACGTCTGCCCGACTTCCGAAAGGTTCTCGACACGAAATTCTCAGCGACTCA
This sequence comes from uncultured Eubacteriales bacterium, assembly GCA_934503195.1. Taxonomy (GTDB): domain Bacteria; phylum Bacillota; class Clostridia; order Oscillospirales; family CAG-272; genus Flemingiibacterium. The sequence goes on along the minus strand of CAKSVM010000012.1, from coordinate 6,855 downwards.
AACGACAGACTCCTCGCGCTCTGCGATAAACTCGGGCTCGCGTGGTACTCCGACTTTGAAAAATTCTTTGACTTTATAAAATTCCTGCCGTCCTCGTCGGGCGGGCAGTTAAGCTTTTTCTGAAAAGAAAGGAAACAAAATGTCAAATCTGACACTGCGCGGTGTGCGCGTTCACAATCTCAAAAACATCGACCTGACAATCCCGCGCGACAAGCTCGTCGTCTTCACCGGACTCTCGGGCTCGGGAAAATCCTCGCTCGCCTTTGACACGATCTACGCCGAGGGTCACAGACGCTTTGTCGAATCGCTCTCGTCCTACGCGAGAATGTTCTTAGGTCAGCTCGACAAACCCGATCTCGACAGCATCGAGGGACTTTCGCCCGCGATCTCGATCGACCAGAAGACGACCTCCAAGAATCCCCGCTCGACCGTCGGAACCGTGACCGAGATCTACGACTATCTCCGTCTGCTCTACGCGCGGATCGGAATCCCCCACTGCCCGAAATGCGGCCGCGAAATCCGCCAGCAGACGACTGATCAGATCATCGATCAGATCTCGCTCCTCCCCGAGGGGACGCGCTTCATGATCCTCGCGCCGATGGTCAGGGGCAAGAAGGGTATGCACGAAAAAATCTTCGAGGACGCGAAAAAAGCCGGATACGTCAGAGTCCGCGTCGACGGCTCGCTCTTCGACCTCTCCGAGCCGATAAAGCTCGACAAGAACATAAAGCACACGGTCGAGATCGTCGTCGACCGTCTCGTAAGCCGCCCCGATATGCGCCCGAGACTCTCGGATTCGGTTGAAACGGCCCTCAGACTCACAGACGGCGAGCTCGGCGTGTCGATCGTCCTTCGCGACGGGGAAACCTTTGACGGCGAAACCGAAATGACCTTCTCACAGTCCTACGCCTGCGAGGAGCATGGAATCTCGATCGGCGAGCTTTCGCCGAGAATGTTCTCGTTCAACAATCCCTTCGGAGCCTGCCCGAAGTGCGCGGGACTCGGAGATCTCCGCGTAATCTCGCCCGACAAGGTGATTCCCGACCGCTCGCTGTCGCTCCATGAGGGCGCGATTCAGGTAAACGGCTTCAAGTCGCTTGAGGAGGAAAGCTGGAACGGACCTTTATTTGAGGAGGTCGGAAAAAAATACGGCTTCACGCTCGACACGCCGATCTCGGAGTATTCCGAAAAGGCTCTGAACGTCCTGCTCTACGGCACCGGAAACGAGACCTACGACGTCACCCGGTACTGGGAGGGCGTCGGACACGACAAGCGCGTAAAGTTCCCCGGAATCATCAACACGATACAGGCGCGTCTCGAATCTGGTCAGAACGACTACTACGAGGATTTTGTCGAGGAAATCCCCTGCCCCGAATGCCACGGACAGAGACTGAACGAAAACTCGCTCGCCGTCACGGTCGGCGGACTCAACATCGACGAGTTCTGCCATATGTCGATAACGAAGGCGCTTGATTTCGTGAATAATCTGAGGCTCACGCCGACCGAGGAGACGATCGCGAAGGAAATCCTCAAGGAAGTAAGGTCAAGACTCGGATTCCTAGTAAACGTCGGACTAGACTACCTGACCCTCGCCAGAAAGGCCGGAACCCTCTCTGGCGGTGAGGCGCAGAGAATCAGACTCGCGACGCAGATCGGCTCGTCGCTCATGGGCGTCCTCTATATCCTTGACGAGCCGAGCATCGGACTCCATCAGCGCGACAACTCAAAGCTCATCGCGACCCTCAAGAATCTCCGCGACGCCGGAAACAGCGTTATAGTTGTCGAACACGATGAGGAGACAATGGAGGCCTCGGATTACATCGTCGACATCGGCCCCGGAGCCGGAATCCACGGCGGAAAGGTCGTCGCGGCCGGAACGCCCGACGAGATAAAGAATAACCCCGACTCGATCACCGGAGCATATCTTTCCGGACGCGAAAAAATCGAGGTTCCGGCAATGCGCCGCTCGGGTAACGGAAAGTTCCTGACAGTCCGCGGCGCGGCTCAGAATAACCTGAAGCACATCGACGTCTCGTTCCCGTTAGGACTCTTCTGCTGCGTGACCGGAGTCTCAGGCTCGGGAAAATCGTCGCTCGTCAACTCGATTCTCTATCAGGTGCTGGCAAGAGACCTGAACCGCGCGAGAACCTATCCCGGAAAGTACGACTCGATCGAGGGAATCGAAAATCTCGACAAAATCATCGCCATCGACCAGAGCCCGATCGGACGGACGCCGAGATCGAATCCCGCGACCTACACGGGGCTTTTCGCCGACATCCGCGAGCTTTTCGCCAAGACTCCCGACGCCAAGAAGCGCGCCTACACCTCGGGGAGATTCAGCTTCAACGTCAAGGGTGGACGCTGCGAGGCCTGCGAGGGCGACGGAGTCAAGTGCATCGAGATGCACTTTCTGCCCGACGTTTACGTCACCTGCGACGTCTGCAAGGGAAAACGCTACAACCGCGACACACTTGAGGTCAAGTACAAGGGCAAGAATATCTCTGACGTCCTCGAAATGACGGTTGAGGAAGGGCTTTCGTTCTTCTCGAATCTGCCAAAACTCGCGAAAAAATTGCAGACGCTCTACGACGTCGGACTCGGATATATAAAGATCGGACAGTCGTCAACGACCCTTTCGGGCGGCGAGGCGCAGAGAGTGAAACTCGCGACCGAGCTTTCAAAGCGTCCGACCGGAAGGACGATCTACATTCTCGACGAGCCGACGACCGGACTCCACATGGCCGACGTGAAGAAGCTCATCGAGGTTCTCCAGCGTCTCGTCGACGCCGGAAACACGGTGCTTGTGATCGAACACAACCTCGACATGATCAAGACGGCCGACTATATCATAGATCTCGGCCCGGAGGGCGGAGACGGCGGCGGAGAGATCGTCGCGACCGGAACTCCCGAGGAGGTCGCCGGGTGTGAGAGATCGTACACCGGACAGTATCTGAAAAAAATGCTGAAAAAGTGACTTAAACCGCGAAAGGACGATTTCATGAGACGAATTCTGCTGATCCCGGCGTTAATCTACCCGTATCTTGTCGCGCTGACGCTGATCGGAGCCTTCACAAACAGGCTGCCCGGGGGCAATATCTTTGTCCTACTGATAATTCTCGGCGTTCTGTGGTTAGTCGGGCTTCCGATGACAATCACTTACTCGATTCTCGCCATACGAAGTTACGACGCGAAGCGCGCGGCAAAGGGCGTGATGATCCTGAAGCTTTCGCAGATTCCGGCTTATATCGTAATTTTCGTCTTCGGGATAATCTGTACGCTGACGATCTTCACGATCGGAATCTCGGTGGTTCTCATCGCCTTTGACACAATTTCGCTGATTCTCTCGGGAATCGCGATGATCCCGGCCGCGGCCGGCGGATACAATACTCTCGGAGCCGGGGCGGTAATTCTCGGAATTCTCGGCTTTGTCTTCTGCGCCGACGTCATCGCGGTGGTGATATTGTATAAAAAGATTCCGGCGGAATCCGCGAAATGAGCTTTCACGCCAAACTTCGGGAAATTTCAAAAAAGCCCTTGACAAGCCCGCGCTTCAGTGATATAATATGATAAACCGAAGATGAAGGGTAAGTAAGAATACTTAAGGCGTGACAGAGAGTCGCGGATGGTGTGATCGCGATACGTACGGGCATTCCGAATGGACTTCAGAGGGCGAGCCGAACTGATTTTAAGTAAGTGAGCCGGAGCTTCGATCTCTCCGTGAAAAAAGGGTCGGTGTATGAAACTGAACGCAATGACGCGCCAAATGACTGCCGTCTTGTTCGATGAGTACGCGAAAGAGTGGACACGATATGTGTCAAGCTCGGGTGGCACCGCAGGATTTTTCCTGTCCCGGCAGATCATTTTACATCTGCGGGACAGGTTTTTTGTTTCCCGCGGAAGAAAGAGGTAATAAAAATGGCACACGAAATCCCCTACAGACTTTATCTCTCCGAGGAAGACCTTCCGAAAACATGGTACAACGTCCGCGCGGACATGAAAAACAAACCCGCCCCGCTCTTAAATCCCGGCACCAGAAAGCCGATGACGGCTGAGGAGCTTTCCCCCGTCTTCTGCGACGAGCTTGTGAAGCAGGAGCTTGACGACAACACGCCCTACTTCGAAATCCCGGCCGAGATCCGCGAATACTACAAGACCTACCGTCCGTCGCCGCTCTGCCGCGCCTACAACCTCGAAAAGAAGCTCGGAACCCCCGCGAAGATCTACTACAAGTTCGAGGGCAACAACACCTCGGGTTCGCATAAGCTGAACTCGGCGATCGCCCAGGCCTACTACGCGAAAAAGCAGGGACTCAAGGGAGTCACGACCGAGACCGGAGCCGGACAGTGGGGTACCGCGCTCTCGATGGCCTGCGCTTATTTCGGTCTCGACTGCAAGGTTTACATGGTCAAATGCAGCTACGAACAGAAGCCCTTCCGCCGCGAGGTCATGCGCACCTACGGCGCGGATGTCACGCCTTCCCCGTCTCCAACGACAAACGTAGGAAAGAAGATTCTCGCCGAGTTCCCCGGAACGACCGGCTCGCTCGGATGCGCTATCTCAGAGGCCGTCGAGGTCGCTACCTCGCGTGAGGGCTACAGATACGTTCTCGGAAGCGTTCTTAATCAGGTGCTTCTCCACCAGAGCGTCATCGGACTCGAGGCGAAGACCGCCTTTGAAAAGCTCGGAGTAAAGCCCGACATAATCATCGGCTGCGCGGGCGGCGGATCAAATCTCGGCGGACTCATCTCCCCGTTCATGGGCGAAAAGCTCCGCGGCGAGACCGATTACAGATTCATCGCGGTCGAGCCGGCGTCCTGCCCGAGCCTCACGCGCGGAAAGTTCGTCTATGATTTCTGCGACACCGGAATGATCTGCCCGATGGCAAAGATGTACACGCTCGGAAACGGCTTCATCCCGGCCGCAAACCACGCCGGAGGACTGAGATATCACGGCATGAGCAGCATTCTCTCGCAGCTCTACCACGACGGACTCATGGAGGCGACCTCGGTAAAGCAGACCGACGTCTTCGAGGCGGCCGAGCTATTCTGCCGCGTTGAGGGAATCCTCCCCGCCCCCGAATCGAGCCACGCGATCAGATGCGCAATCGACGAAGCGGTGAAGTGCCGCGAGACCGGAGAATCGAAGACGATCCTCTTCGGCCTGACCGGAACCGGATACTTCGACATGACGGCCTACGAACAGTTCAACGACGGAAAGATGTCCGACTACATCCCGTCCGACGAGGACCTCGCGAAGGGCTTCTCGACCATCCCGCCGCAGTAAAAAGGAACCCAAAATCGTTGCTGTCACGCCGAGAGGATTTTCGTCGGCATATGGATTTTTAATATGACAGAATACTCAGAGGAGCGCGAAGCGCGGCAAACGCCGCGCTTACCTATATCCCCACCCCAGCACCACAAAATGGGCTGTCGCTTCAGCGACAGCCCATTTCTTCACCAATATCAAACTCAGCCGAGAAGCTTTACGATTCTCTCAGCCGCCTCCTTTGTCCGCGCGTGATCGCCGAAGGCGGTCAGCCTGAAGAATCCCTCTCCCATCGCGCCGAAGCCCGCGCCCGGCGTTCCGACGACATTCGCCTTTGTGAGCAGAAGATCGAAGAACTCCCACGATCCCATTCCGTTCGGGCATCTGAGCCAGATGTAGGGCGAGTTCACGCCGCCGGTGTACCAGATTCCGAGCCTGTCGAGCGCGTCGGTGATCGTCTTCGCGTTCTCCTTGTAGTAGGCGAGGTTTTCGCGGATCTGCTTCATTCCCTCGGGGGTGAAGACCGCCGCCGCCGCTCTCTGAACCGGATACGAAACTCCGTTGAACTTCGTCGTCTGACGTCTGAGCCAGAGCTTTTTAAGCTTCACGCCGCCGAATTCAAGCTCCTCGGGGACGATCGTCCATCCGCATCTCGTTCCGGTGAAGCCCGCGATCTTCGAGAAGGAGCAGAACTCGATCGCGCACTCCCGCGCGCCCTCGATCTCGTAGATCGATCTCACAAGCTCCTTTGACGAAACGAACGCCTCATACGCCGAGTCGAAGAGAATCACCGAGCCGTTCCCGCGCGCAAAGTCGACCCATTTCTTAAGTCCCGCGTGGTCATAGGCCGCGCCGGTCGGGTTGTTCGGCGAACAGATGTAGATGATATCCGCCTTTTTCGACTCGTCGGGGAGCGGTAAGAAGCCGTTTTCGGCGTTTCCGGATATGTACTTTATCTCGCGGCCGTCCATGACGTTCGTGTCGACGTAGACCGGATAGACCGGGTCGGGAACAAGCACGCTGTTCTCCTTCGAGAAGATGTCAAGGATGTTGCCAAGATCGCTCTTCGCACCGTCGGATATGAAGATCTCGGAGGAATCGAGAACAACTCCGTCCTCGGCCTTGTAATAGTCGCGGATCGCGTCGCGGAGGAAATCGTATCCCTGCTCGGGTCCGTAGCCGCGGAAGGTCTCCTTCTTCCCCATTTCCGAAACGGCCGCGTGGAAGGCCTCAATCACCGCGTCGCAGAGCGGGAGCGTGACGTCGCCGATCCCGAGGCGGATTATGTCGGCGTCGGGATTTTCGGCCTTATAAGCCGCGGTTTTCTTCGCGATATCCGAGAAGAGGTAGCTCTCCTTGAGGTTCAGATAGTTTTCGTTGATCTTCATAACTTATCTCCTTTTTGCCATGATACATAATTATACCACAGCGGACAGCAAAATGCAACGCTAAAATATTAACAAGTTAAAAACTCAAAGCAAAAAACGCGACAAAAAAGTCCGGCAAAACCGGACTTTTTCATATGATGGAGCTGCTAATCAGAGTCGAACTGATGACCTCATCCTTACCAAGGATGCGCTCTACCAACTG
>CAKSVM010000011.1 GCA_934503195.1 uncultured Eubacteriales bacterium | reverse complement strand
ATCCAAGCCCGCGGCCGCCATCCTCCGCGCTCCATGCGGAAAATGATCACGCGGTTCGGAATCCAAGCCCGCGGCCGCCATCCGCCGTACTCTATGCTGAAAATGATCACGCGGTTCGGAACCTAAGCCCTCAGCCATCATCCGCCGCGCTCTATTCGAAAATGATCAAGCGGTTCGGAATCCAAGCCCGCGGCCGCCATCCTCCGCGCTCCATGCGGAAAGTGATCACGCGGTTCGGGAACCGCGCCAATCCCGACTCCCGGCACCGGCCAACCCGTACGCCGGTTTCTCACGCCTTCGCGTGTCTGCGAAAAACCGCTGAAATTCAGCGTATCCCTGCGCGCCGCGAGCCGCCGCATAACCCGCATTGTTCCGTCACATAATCCGCAGAAATAACTCGCGAACGGCCGATGAATGCCACGCGCCGCTTTCTCACTTCATCCGCTGAATCAGTGCCAGCTTGTCGGTTGAGAACTTGTACGCGTTCTCAAAGTCCCCGCAGCATTTGCAGCAGTGCTCGAGGTCGCTGTAGAGATCGTACAGCACTCCCGGCGGAAGTGCCTCGCGGCAGAGCGGTATCATCATCGCCTTAGCCGACAGATAATCCGCGTCGGCCATTGCGAGTTTCGCCTCGATGTGATTCCGGATCAGCCCAGGCGAGAGCCGTTCGAGAATCGGATCGAGCTTCCGGTGATATTCCGCCGCGTTTTCGTCGGGAACCGAATGCGCAAGCTTCACCGTGTCCGACAGCATATCGCAGGCCATTACGTAGATCGCCCGACCGTTGTCGGTGAAAACCATGTCCGAGAGCCGCGTGAGGCTCTCCGCGGGACATTTCCGCCCCGTCGCGCTGATGATCATCATCCGGATCGTCAGCGACTTTGTGCGCGCCGTCGTGACGTCGTAGCCCTTCGGGTCCGGAAGGGCGTCCGCGCGGTCGAGAAGCTCGGCTGCCGCGGTCATTTTTCCCGCTCTGAAAAGCTCGATCGAACGCTCGGCTATCGTCTCGATCAGAATCTCGCACAGCTCGTCGTCGGGCTCGGTGTCGGGATGCGCCACCAGATGCGAATCCCAGCGGGAAATTATCTCCGAATACTTCCTCTTCGCGAGGAGAACCCGGAAATCGTCGGCGATCCGGTCGGCAAGATATCCGCCGAGGTCGCCCATCAGCGCGCCGGGCGGGATTCCCAGCCGCTCCGCGATCGTACACAATGTCGGAAGCGACGGAAGCGCGGCTCCGTTCTCGACGCGGCTGAGCATATTCCGCGTCAGATCCTCCCCGGCAAGCTCGCCCTGAGTCATTCCCTTGCTGAGTCTCGCCGCCTTGATGTTCGCGCCGAGTTTTTCCTGAAGTCCGTCAGGTCCGGTCGGACGACGGCTCATCCTTTGCCGTTCCCGTCTTTGATTCCGGCAAGTGCTTTAAGCTCGGGAAGGCTCTCGGCCGTCCGGAGAACCGCCGCCTTCGCCGCGAGTCTGCGATTATCAAGCGACGCGGAAATCTCGGCGTCGGCCGACTTCATCGAGGAATTCAGCGCGTCAAAGCCCTCGTTCACAAGCTCGTTTAACTTCCTGTTGATCGCCGCGACGGCCGCCGTGTACCGCGCGTCGAGCGATTCCGAAAGTTCCTTTTCCTTCTTCTGAAGCTCGCGGTTCTTCTCCTCAGACTCGCGGAGAGTCTTCGCCGCCTCGATCTCGGCGTCGGCCTTGATCTGCTCCGCGCTCGACGACGCCTTCATCATGAGCTCGCCCATCTTCTGCGACATCAGGTCGTATTCACGGAGCTTTTCTTCACAGTCAGAGTAGCGGCTGAGCTCGTTTTTCAGCTTTTCGATCTCGTCGTCCTTTTTCGAAAGCTCAGCTTTGAGCCCCTCGATTTCGGACTGCCGTTCCTCAAGTGTCTTCGTCTGCGCGTCGATCACCGAGTTGGCGTGTATCAGCTCTTCGGCCGGAGCCGCGCCATTGTCAGTGTCGGAACTCTTTTCCGACTCCTTCGCGCGGAGTGAGTTGACCAGCTCGATGAGATCGTCGAGCTGCTTTGCGTAATTTTCCTTTTCCTTTTCGAAACTCTCGCTCAGTGAAGCGATGTAGTCGTTGACGTCTTTTTTGTTATAGCCGCCCATCGCGCCGCGGAATACCGGTTTTGCGTTATCCATTACTGCCTCCCAAAAATAGTTCACCTCATGTGGGTAATTCTATTTTACCACGATTTTTTGAATTTTTCAAGTATTTTTTTGGAAAATGTTGATTTCTCCGCGAAAATGTATTATAATATAAGAAAAGACCAAAAGGAGTACACGCTATGAAATTTTTTACGATGAGCTTTGACGACGGAACGGTTCAGGACCGCCGCTTTGTGAAGATCCTGAACGCGCATGGGCTTAAATGTACCTTCAACCTGAATTCGGGTCTCTTCGGCACAAAGCACGACATCACGCACGAGGGAATCCTCGTGAATCACGACGAGATCGACGCGTCCGAGGTGAAGGAGCTCTATGCCGGTCACGAAATCGCCGCGCACACGGTCACGCATCCTAATCTCCTTAACTGCTCCGAGGCCGAGATCATCCATCAGGTGAGGGACGACGCGGCGGCTCTGGAGGCTCTGTGCGGCTACGAAATCGTCGGAATGGCTTATCCCGGTGGCCCGTTCTTCAACGACGAGACGATCCGGATCATCACCGAAAACACGAAAATCTTCTACGCGCGCGCCGTCGGCTCGCATTTCACGCTCAGGCTGCCCGAAAAGCTCATGGCGTGGTATCCGTCATGTCAGCTCCACCCGAAGGAATACGAGGGGATCGAAAAGCTGACCGACGAGCTTATCTCCTACAAGGGCGACGAGGACAGGCTCTTCTACCTCTGGGGTCACAGCTTCGAGCTTGACAAATTCGGAAACTGGGACTATTTCGAGCGTTTCTGCGACAAAATCGCCGGACATGACGATATCGCCTACGTTCCGAACCGCGTAGTCGCCGAATATGTAAAAAACAAGAATCAGGAGAAAAGATAATGAAATTACTTGAAGAGAGAATCCTCCGCGACGGAGTCATCAAGGACGGCGGAATCGTCAAGGTCGACAGCTTCTTAAATCATCAGATGGATATCGCGCTGATAAACGAGCTCGGCAAGGAATTCTATCGCCTCTTCGGCGGCGAGAAGGTCACGAAGATCCTGACGATCGAGGCGTCGGGAATCGGAATTGCCTGCATCGCGGCGCAGTATTTCGGCGTCCCGGTCGTCTTCGCGAAGAAATCCGAGTCGAAAAATCTCGACGGCGACATCTACACCGCCAAGGTCGTTTCCTACACGAAGGGCAAGGAGTACACGATCCGCGTCGAGAAGAAGTTCATAACGCCCGAGGACAGAGTACTTATAATCGACGATTTCCTTGCGAAGGGCAAGGCGGTCTTCGGACTCCGCGACATTGTCGGGCAGTCGGGCGCGACACTTGTCGGCGTCGGAATCTGCATCGAAAAGGGCTTCCAGGAGGGCGGAAAGATAATCCGCGGGATGGGAATCCACCTCGAGTCGCTGGCGATCGTCGAACTCAATGAGAAAGGTGAAATTTACTTCAGATGACAGCGAAAAAACCAAGCGAATCCTTTACTGAGTCGGTTCACATCCTGACTCTCGGAAACATGAACGGCTACTCGCGCCTCTTCGGCGGAAAGCTGATGGAGTGGATCGACATAAACTCGGCCGTGGCGGCCAGACGCCATTCGGGTCGGAACGTGACGACGGTCAGCGTCCGGAATCTCGAGTTCAGGGAGCCGGCCTTCGCGAACGACACGCTGGTGATGACGAGCAAGGTCGTCTACGTCGGCCGGACGTCGATGGACATCTGCACAAAATCCTATGTCGAAAAGCTCGACGGGACGCAGATTCTGATAAACTCGGCCTATCTCACGATGGTCGCGCTCGACGAAAATGACCGCCCGACTCCGGTTCCGCCGCTCGAACCCGAGACCGACGAGGAAAAACGCGACTTTGCCGAGGCGAAGGCCAGACGCGCGGGGTGAGATATGGAAAAAGTGCCTTTCAGGAAATGGATTCCGTATCTTCTCGTGATGATCGTGCTTTTCTACGCGGTTCCGCCGCTCCTTTACGGGACGAGATTCTTCGACTTCGCGCTGAAGGTAGTGACTCCGGCCTGCTGTCTTGGCGGCGGACTCGTCTTCGGCAAGCGGAACGGCTGGGTCTGGTACTACTGTATCGTCGTCGCGGCGATCTTCGCGCCGACGCTCGTTCTGAACTACTCTCAGAGCGATCTACACTATGTATTTGAATACGGGCTTCTCGCGCTGATGGGAAATCTCTTCGGCTACGCGTTTCAGAGAAGTTAAGGCAATACCGCACAATTCGCGGCTGACGCCTTAAAACTGTGCCGCGAATAAAGCTATTCGCGGCACGCGTTTTTTATTCGCCTTTCGATTTTTCGCGGTACTCGCTCGCCGTGACGCCGGTTATTTCGCGGAAGACCTCGCGGAAGTGCGCCGGGGTTGTGAATCCGACCATTTCGGCGATTTCGGCGATACGGAGGTTGGTCGTGTCGAGGAGGTTCGCCGCCTTTGAGACGCGCAGTCCGTTCCGGTAGCGGATCGGACTCTGGCCGAGTTCGGCGCGGAAAAGGCTGTAGAGCCGCGACTCGCTTATGTGGACGCGTTTGGCGATCTCGTCGATTTTGAGGTCGGACGCGATGTCCGACTCGATAATCGCGAGCGCGTCGGTCAGCGGGCGGCTGAGCTTCTGACGCGGAACGACCTCGAGAAGCGGCCGGAGATCGCTCCAGAGGATGAGGAAAAGTCCGATGGCGCGGAGCTTTTCGGTCTCGCTGCCCTGAGTGAGGTAAAAGATTTCCTCGACGCGCGAGAGGGTGGTTTCGTCCGAGAACTCGGGGAGCTTTGCCAGCGCGAAGTCGCCGCAGACGCGGTTTTTCGTCCTTTCGGTGAGGTGGATCGAGTAGAATCTGACGCGGTTTTCGCTCTCCCAGACCGCTCGGCAGCGTTCGAAGGGCGGGATGCAGAAGATTTCGCCCTGACGCGCGCTGACGCTCCTTTTGCCCGACTGAATCCCGATTCTGCCTTCGAGAATGTAGATCACCGTCGCGTATTCGCGGCCCGAATCGGTGCTGTAGTAGTGCGGCGGGGCGAGGTCGGATAGGCGGATGTCGAAGTCGAAGCCGTCGAGCGACGCCGCGTAGTCGGTGTTTACCATCTGTAGAGTCCGGGCTTCCCGATGATTCCGCGCGGGCGGGGGAGCGGCGTTTCGGTGAAATCGTCCGCGTTCGGGTAGAAGGTTTCGGGCGAGCCGCAGGTGTCGTGTTTATTGTGGAGCGCGCCGAAAATGTTGTGGCGGCCGGGCGAAATCATCAGGCGCGCGGTTCCGTCCGACTCAAAATCGGCTTCGAACGGGGCAAAGCAGAGCGGAATTTTGTCCACCTCAGCGTAGACGGCGGCGGGGACTCCGGAAAGCTTCAGTCTGACGCGACCCTTCGGCGTCGGGATTTTATAGATGAGGTCGCCGGTGTAGAATCCGAGTCCCTGAGAGGTGATGTCGGAAAATCCGAGCGTTTCGGGGAGATTTGTGATTTTTCCGTCGCGGACGCCGAAATTTCCGAGAAGATACATCGGTTCGAGCATCGTTTTGAGTCCGAACGGGATCGTGACGCTTATGTGATTTTCGCCGCTCGCGAGCCTTGGAAGCTTTATCTTGCTGATCGCTTTGTCGGCGAAAAATCCATATACCGCCGGGTTGACTTCCTCGCCGTTCAGGTGGATTTTTGTACCCTCGACAAGCTCGATCGCGAGCGTCGCGTCGGCTTCGATTTCTGACTCAATCGTGAAATCGAGCGTCACAAGATGTTCGGGCGGAAGATCGGGACGCTTGTAGGGCTGGAGCCGGTCGTTCGGATATCCGCATTTTTCGCGGACGGCTTTCGACGCTTCGAGAAGATAGAGCGGCTTATTTTCCTTGCCGGGAATCTCAAAAGTCTCGCCGTCAAGCGATATTTTCGCCATGTCGAGAAGAAGCGCGTTCGGCTCGGTGAGCTCGTATTCCACGCGGTCGGGGATTTCGATTCGGGTCGGTTCGGGAAGATTTTTGGTATTTCCGGCGATCTCCGAACGGCCGGGCGTGAAGCGGAGGAGGAGGCTGTCGTCGGCGTCCATGCGCTTTTCCGCCGTCGTGAAACCGTTTTCATATTTAACCGGAAGTGGACGAATTTCGCCTTTCATCGTGTCGAATTTGTCGACCCTGAATTCGCCGCGGAGCGAAAATTCCATGTCGCGGGTTCTTACGTCGTCGCCGGGTTTGTCAAATTTCGCCGCGAAGATCCATTCGGTATCGCCCTCGATCCGGTGCTGGCAGACGTAATCGCGGCATTCGGAGGACGAGCCTTTTTCGCGGATTCTCAGTGGGTTTCCGGGCTTCGCGATGAGCTTTTCGGGAGTCGTCGGCTCGGCGAATGCGGGTCTGACCTTTTCGGCGAGCGTATAGACCTTTTTCGCGGATTTTATCAGGTCGAGCGTCGACTCGCGGAGTCTTTCGCAGTCGGGGATGATGATTGTTTCGTAGTACGAAATGTCGGCCGGGGTCGACTCGGAGAGGAGGTCGAACTCGACGTGTTCGCGAAGGAGGTTTTCGAGCAGTTCGCGGTAATTCTTCTCGATCTCAGACCGCCGCGCCGAATCCTTGTCGTCGGGCCCCCAGAGGAGCCAGACCGATTCGACCGGGTGGATGACCGCGACCTTCGCCGCCGCCTTTCCGCGCGTCAGAATCGACGAAATCCGCGCGAAATGGTCTTCGAGCAGGCGGAATTTCGGGTACCACGTCGACTGGCAGCCGATCGACGCCGAGTAATCGCGCTTTCCGACGCCCTTCATGCTCACCCACGCGAGGTGCGGGACGCGGAGCGTCACGCCGAGCGCGGCCTGAAAATCGCTCTCGCGCTTGTATTCGCGGAAGCTGTAGAGCCATCCGGTGACGCCGAAAAGCTCGCTCATCATCCCCTCGCGGCCGAACTGACGCGCCGCCGAACGGGTCCGCAGCAGGGTCAGCGGACACCCGTTTGTCCGGCCGAGGACGTCAACGCCGGGCAGATCGAACTTCGCAAGGCAGGCGAAAATGTCGCCGCCGCGCGTGATTTCGCCCGAGAGCGATTCCTCCATCGACATATGCGCGGTCATCGGAAAGTGATTTTCGTGGCACCAGTCCGCGAGAACCTCGGAATAATTCTCGAGGAAAAGCTCCGAAATCACGCGGTGGTAGTCGTATCTGACGCTCCGATCGCCGTCGGCACGGTTCCAGATCACCTCGGGGAGCCGCGATTCGAGCCGGTAGCCGCGGCGGGACTCGAACTCGTCGAAGAGCTTTGGCGTGTAGAGGAGGACGGCGCGCTTTGAGCCGGAGGTCTGGAGCGGCGGCGTCGGCGCGTGCTGAAGCTCGTCCGAGAAGATCATCGGGCAGGTCTCGCCGAACTCAGAGCCGACGTTTTCGCGGTACTTTTCGTGCGAAATCTCGGTGAACCGTTTTGCCGCGGCGGGATTTATCGTGTCGATGAAGCTCTCGTCGCCGCCCCACCAGCCGACAAGCTCGCGGTTTTCGGTCGTCGAGATCAGCTTCCAGACGTTTCCGGACGATTCGGCCGGAGCTTCCTCAAGCGTCGAATAGCTTTCGAGAAACCCGTTTTCGTCGAGATTTATTATGTAGCGGCCGAGGAGGACGTCGGATTCGTTACTCCGCGGCGTGCTTTCGGGGATCAGGATCATGATCCGCTCGCGCAGAGCCGGGTCGGCCGGGACGAGTCCGCCCGCGGGGCCCGACGAATAGCGATCCTCGTCGTAGAGCCCGGCATAGAGTCCGCGCGCCTTCGCGGTGTCAACGCAGATTTTTACCGACCCGAAGAATTCGTCGCCGAGATATTTCGTGTCGAGTCCCGAGCGCGGGTGCATGAAGAAGCCGCCGAAGCCCATTTCGTCGAAGATTCCGATCTGACGCTTCAGCTCGTCGTTGTCAAGCCGCGTGTTCCACGCCCAGAATGGCATCGAGCGGTATTCGCGCGGCGGATCCGCGAAAAGCTTTTCCGGGGCGATGTTTTTGCGATTGTAGAACATTTATTTATTCCTTTCATCCTGTTCGATTTTGAATTTTTTGCCGACTTCGCGCTCGGGCGGGATGCCGAGGACAATTGTCGAGCTTCCGAATTTCTTCCGGATCTCGTCGACCGCGCGGTCGAGCTTCCGCGAGCGTTCGCGCGCCTCCTCGGCGTCATTGTCGTGGAAAAGCGACAATTGTACAATTCTTTCGCGCGTGAGGTCGGTCAAAGCGATTCCGAGGAGTCTTAAAGGCGTCCGGCCGTCCCAGAGCTCGCCGAAAAGCTTTTTTGAGACCTCGTAGACCTCGTTTGTGAGGTCGGTCGCGTCGATTTTCATCTGGTGCGAGCGGTTCGTGAAGCTGTAGGTCCGGATCGAGACCGCGACGCAGCGGCACATCACGCCGTCGGCGCGCATCCGCGAGGTCACGCTGTCAGAAAGCGCGAGGAGAATCCGCTCGGCCTCGTCGCGGGTCGTGATATCTTTTTCGACGGTCGTCGAAACGCTGTAGCCCTTGGCCTCCCACGGCTTGTCGCTGACCTCGGAATTGTCGATTCCGAGCGAATAGTCGTGGATCAGCTTGCCGTTTTTTTCGCCGATGATCGACTTTATCGTGTCCTCGTCGCAGGCGGCGACGCGGCCGATTGTCGAGAGTCCGGCGCGTTCAAGCCTCGTCGCCGTCGCGTCGCCGACGAAAAGCAGGTCGCGTATCGGGAGCCGCCACATCTTCGCGGGGATTTCGTCGGGGAAGAGCGTGTGGACGCGGTCGGGTTTTTCGAAGTCGCTCGCCATCTTCGCGCAGAGGCGGCTTCGCGCGATTCCGACATTGACCGTGAAGCCGAGTTCGTCGCGTATGCGATCCTTGATTGTATACGCGATTTTTATCGGGTCGGGGTAGAGAAGTCCGGTTCCGGTCATGTCGAGGTAGCATTCGTCAATCGAGACCTTTTCGACAACCGGGGCGTATTCGCGAAGAATCGCGGTGAAGGCGTCCGAGCATCTTTTGTAGAGTATGAAATCGGGCTTCGCGAGGACGAGATCGGGACATTTCCGGAGCGCGGACAGCACGGGTTCTCCGGTCGTGACGCCGGATTTTTTCGCCGGGATCGACTTCGCGAGGATTATTCCGGTGCGTTTGTCGCGGTCGCCGCCGATCGCCGACGGGATGAGACGCAGGTCGGGAAGGCCTTCCCTGACGCGCTTTGCCGCTTCCCACGACAAAAACGCGCTGTTTACGTCGACGTGAAAGATCAGTCTGTCCATTTTATCGCTCCTTTCTTACCTTATTATACCACACTTTCTGAAAAATTTCAAGTAAAAACCGTTGAAATCGCGGGAAAAATATGTTATAATAGATACAGAAAAATTTCGGGAGGGGAAAATGAGATTTATTCACACCTCCGACCTGCATCTCGGCAGGCGGATTTTTGAGTTTTCGCTCATCGACGACCAGCGGCACATGATAAACGAGCTTGTCCGGATGGCCGACGAGGAAAAGCCCGACGCGCTCGTCATCGCCGGGGACATTTTTGACCGTTCGACGCCGTCGGTCGAGGCGGTCGGGCTCTTCGACGAGCTTCTGACGCGGATTTCACGGCTCGGCGTCAGGGTCATCGCGACGAGCGGAAATCACGACTCGGCCGAGCGCGTCGCGTTCGGCGGGAGCCTGATGCGGCCGTCAGGCGTCTTTTTGTCGCGCGTTTTTGACGGAAACGTCGAAAAAATCACGCTTCCGGACGATTCCGGCGAGGTCGATTTCTGGATGATTCCCTTCATCCGCCCCGGATCCGCGCGGAGATTTTTCCCCGACGCCGAGTTTGCCGACACGAACGACGCGCTTTCGGCCGTGATCGGGAGCATTCCGCTCGACAAGACGCGAAGAAATGTCGCGATCGCGCATCAGTTCGTCACCGGGGCGATCAGATCCGAGTCCGAGGAGGTGTCGGTCGGCGGGTCGGACAACGTCGACGTGTCGCTCTTCGCCGATTTCGATTACGCCGCGCTCGGGCACATTCACCGGCCGCAAAGTCTCGCCGCGAACGTCAGGTATTCGGGTTCGCCGCTAAAATATTCGTTCTCGGAGTCGCTTTTTGACAAATCCGCGACGCTTGTCGAGATCGACGGGGACCGGAATCTGAGTCTGAAGCTCCTTCCGATCGTACCGCTCCACGAGATGCGCGAGCTGCGCGGAAGGTTTTCGGATCTCGTCGTTCCGCCGCGCTACGAGCCGATCCGCGACGATTACGTCCACGTGATTCTGACCGACGACGATGACATTCCCGACGCCGCCGCGAAGCTCCGGCTCTGCTATCACGGGCTGATGAAATTAAGCTTCGACAACACGCGGACTCACGCCGGAATCGAGCTTCCGACAGTGCGCGAGGCGTCGCCGCTCGAGCTTTTCTCGGAATTTTACGAGAAGCAGAACGGGCGCGGGATGTCGGATGAGCAGCTTGATTTAATGAAAGAACTGATTGGAGGGCTTTTCGATGCGGCCGATAACGCTTGAAATGTCGGCCTTCGGGCCGTATCCGGGGAAAACGACGCTCGATTTCACGAAGCTCGGGCGGCAGGGGCTTTACCTGATCACCGGCGACACCGGGGCGGGGAAGACGTCGATTTTCGACGCGCTGATTTTCGCGCTTTACGGGCGCGCGAGCGGGTCGGGGCGCGAGCCGGGGATGCTCCGGTCGCTCTACGCGGAGCCGGAGACTCCGACTTATGTAAAACTAAAATTTTCATATCGCGGGCTTGAGTACACGGTGCTGCGGAGTCCGGAATTTCAGCGTCCGGCAAAGCGCGGCGACGGGATGGTGAAGCAGGCGGCCGAGGCCGAGCTGACGCTGCCCGACGGGTCGGTGATTTCGAGGTACACAGATGTCGATCGGAAGATAATCGAGATCATCGGGCTGAGCCGCGAGCAGTTTCTACAGATTTCGATGATCGCGCAGGGCGAGTTTCTGAAGCTCTTACTCGCGTCGACCGACGAGCGGAAGAAGATTTTCCGGCAGATTTTCGGCACGGAGCGGTATTTTGAGCTTCAGGAGCGGCTTAAGGTCATGGCGTCGGAGGCGCGCGGCGACTGCGACGACGCGCGACTGAGCCTTTCTCAGTATGTCGCGGGGATACGCGGCGGCGATTTTTCGGATCTTCCGGCGGCAGAGATTTTACCGCGGCTCGCGGAGCTGATCGCGGCCGACCGCGAGAATGAGAAGGCGGTTTCGGAGTCGCTTTCGAAGGTCGAGGCGAGGATTGCCGATCTGAATCGCCGTCTCGGCGCGGCCGAGAAGCTGGAGGCATTGAAAGCCGAGCACGAAAAGACGGCGGTCGAGCTTAAAAACTGCCGTGAATCGCTGATTTTCCGCGAAAACGAGCTTTCAAAGCTCCGGAAAAGCGAGCCGGAGCGCGAAAATTTCGAAAAGCAGGCTGCGGTCGAGGAGGAGAATCTCCCGCGCTACGATGAGTTCGACGCGCGTAAAAATGAGCTTGCCGGGGCGAGGAAGTCGCTTTCGGACGAGGAATCGCTCGTGAAGAAGCTCGAATCGAACGCCGAACGCTACAAAAAGGCGGTCGAGGACTTCAAAACGCGCCGGAAGGAGCTTGAAAATTCGGGCGAGGAGCGCGAAAAGCTGCTCGGACTCCGGCAGAATGAAAAAACGAAGCTTGAACTATTAACAGATATTGACGGCAAATACAATTCGTGGCTGAAATTTGACGCCGAACATAAGCGCGACGTCGCGAAATACGAAAAGGCGGCGGGCGAGTCAGAGTCGGCGCGGGCGAAATTTTCGGCGGCCGAGCGCGCGTTTCTCGACGCGCAGGCCGGGATCCTCGCGTCGCGGCTCGAAGACGGGAAGCCCTGTCCGGTCTGCGGATCGGTTTCGCATCCGGCTCCGGCGGTCTGTCCGGAGTCGGCGCCGACCGAGGCCGGGCTTGAGATTCTGCGCGAGAATTCGCGGAAGGCCGACCTTTCGGCGCAGAACGCGAGCCGCGCGGCCGGGGTTTCGAACGGCAGGCTCACGCAGGCGCTTTCGGAGCTTTGTTCGCGCGCGGGGGAGTTTTTCGGCGAAATCGACGTGAAGACGCTTCCGGCGCGGCTCGGGATCGAGCTTTCGGCGGCGGACGCGCGGATGAAGGATCTCGAGACAAAGATCGCGCTACAGGAGTCGAATGTGAAGGAGCGCGACCGGCTCGACGAACGGATTACGAAGGGCGAGAAGGCCGTGGCTGAGAACGATTCCGAACTCGCTTTGCACAAAATGAGCGTCGCAGCGGGGAAGGCGCGGGTCGGCGAGCTTGAAAAGAATGTCGCAACGCTTGCGGGCGGACTGAAATTTTCCTGCAAATCCGAGGCGGCGGAATTTATCGCGAAGCTCCGCGGCGACGCGCTGAAAATGAAAAAAGCCCTCGAAGCTTCCGAGAGCGCGTACAACGATGAGGTGAAGTCCGAGAGCCTGCTGTCGGGAAAACTCGGGCAGCTCGAAAGTCAGATCGCCGGGACAAAGGCCGACGACGCGGTCGTTTTACGCTCTGAAATGTCGCTGGCAAGCGAGGAGAAATACAAACTGACCGAGACGAAAAATGAAATTCTGACGCGGATTTCCTGCAACACCGACTGCGAGAAGCAGATAAAATCGAAGTCCTCCGAGCTTGAAGGGCTTGAAAAGAAGTTCGCGCTTTTGCAGAATCTGAGCAGTACCGCGAACGGAAATCTGCGCGGCCAGGACAAACTGATGCTCGAGACATGGGTGCAGATCACATTCTTTGATCGCATAATAAAGCGCGCGAATCTGCGGTTTTCGGTCATGTCGGGCGGGCAGTTTGAGCTGAAACGGCGTCCGGAGCCGCTTTCGGCGCGGCTTCAGAGCGGGCTGGAGCTTGACGTCATCGACCACTTCAACGGGAGCGAGCGGAGTGTCCGGACGCTTTCGGGCGGCGAGGCGTTCAAGGCGTCGCTTTCGCTCGCGCTCGGGCTTTCGGACGAGATTCAGTCGGCGGCCGGCGGAATCCGGCTCGAGACGATGTTTGTCGACGAGGGATTCGGTTCGCTTGACGAAGAATCGCTGACGCAGGCGATGAACGCGCTGTCGGATCTCGCCGAAAGCGATCGGCTGGTCGGCATAATCTCGCACGTCGCCGAGCTGCGCGACCGGATCGAAAAGCAGATCCGCGTCACCAAAACCGGCGCGGACGGGAGCCGGATCGAGATTGTTTCATAAAAAAACTGAGGGAAAACCCTCAGTTTTTTTTCAGCGTATAGACTTTATCTTTCGAATAAATCTGTCCGATTTTCGCGTCGCCAGACGCGTGGATCACGAAGTTTTCGCAGAAGATCGCGTTTGATTTTATCGGATTTTCATTGAACTCGTCGGCGACGTAGACGTCGAGTCCCTCAAGAAGCAGCTCCGAACAGGACTTCGAATCCGAGTAGAGGATCAGCGAGCTTACCGAGTTGTGGCAGCGTCCGTCTGCGCCGATGTAGGGCGTTCGCGTCGTGCCGTCGGAATATTCGTAGTAATTCTGCGTGTCCTGCGAGTTCAGCGTGAAATTACGGAAGCAGACGAGCGAATTCCGGGCCGGAATTTCGGCGTTCGCGGCGTTGTAGACGGTGTTTCCGACGCGGTCGTTGACCGGATAGACGAATGTCGTGTCCGAGAGATTCCGGACGAAGCCCTCGAAGGAGGTCAGAATCCCCTTCGTGAAGCCGCGCGCGGACAGGTTGTCGGCGAGGTAGTCGATGACGAAAGCGTTCTTCATCCAGCCGAAGGAGATGAATTCCCTGATCTCATTTTCGTTAGCGAAGGAAAGATATTCGTCCGAAATTCGTAAATTCACTTTGTTGTCTCCGAGAAATTCGAGCGAGATCATTCCGGGGTCGTTCACGAAGGTGAGCAGTTCGTCGATGAACTTTTCCTCCCCGGCGTCGAATTCGGGGTCGAAGGCGACCGCCTCGGAGTCGGTCTGCGAGAAGTAGAGGCTCGAATATTCAGAGTAGATCGGCGCGTAGAACAGCTCGCGCCGGCCGTCCATCCGCTTCAGAGCCGAGTAAAGCGCGGGGTCAAGCTCGATTTCTTTGTTCGGATTCAAGCTCAGGAAGCGGAGATTCGCGACGTTTTCGAAGCTTTTGTCCGGGGAGAAGAGCTTATAGGCCGTCTCGGTCAGTTCGGTGTAGTAAATTGTCAGCTGCCGGTTCTCGGCCGTCGCGTTTTTGCCGAACTCGTACTGGAAGACGAACTCGGAGGCGTACGGTTCCTTCGACTGCGAGGCCACGTTCTGCCAGCCCGGCTCGGTCGAGAGCAGGCGGCTTACCGAGATCACGATCGCGATTACCGCTATAATTCCGAAAACGACGGCTGCGATCAGCCGCCGTTTCGTGTTTTTGTCCGAAAGCTCGATGTGCTCGACCTTCGGATAGTAATTTTTCCGCATCAGAGAAGCGCGAACAGCAGGAAGATGAGGAAGATCAGCGCGAACGCTCCGAGCGTCGCGAAGCCGATCAGCGCGCCCTTCCGGCAGGCTTTATAGTTGCGGTAGTACTTTTTCTTCTTGAAAATCAGTCCCGCGATGATTCCGATTATGGGCAGGAAGAAGGATCCGATCGAGTACCAGACGTTTCCGGTGTCGTGAATCGGCGTGTCGATCTTCACTTCCTCGTTTTCGGTGACCGAGACGTTTTCGGCCGGGCGTTTCGCGCCCTCGGGGAGGATCGTGATCGTCTTCAGCGGCTCGCCTTTTCGCGGATCGCCTTATATTCCTCGATCTCCTTCTTGTTTCCGAAGACGTAGTGGTCGTGGCCGATGCTGGTAAGCTCGGGCTTATCGGTCGAGTAGTCGTGAACCGAAGGGTCGTAGGTGAAGAGAACCTTGTTCTTCTCGAGCTTCGGGTCGGGAATCGGGATCGCCGAGATCAGCGAACGCGTGTAGGGGTGGAGCGGGTAGTCGAAGAGCTCCTCGGCCGTTGCGACCTCGACGATGTCGCCCTTGTAGATGACGCCGATCCGATCCGAGATGAAGCGGACGATCGAGAGGTCGTGGGCGATGAAGAGGTAGGTCGTGTCGCGCTCGCGCTGGAATTTTTTGAGAAGGTTCAGCACCTGCGCGCGGATCGAGACGTCGAGCGCGGATATCGGCTCGTCGGCGACGACAAGCTCAGGCTCCATGACCATCGCTCTCGCGAGTCCGATTCGCTGACGCTGGCCGCCCGAGAACTCGTGCGGATAACGCGTCAGATGCTCGGGGAGAAGTCCGACCTCGTTTATCATGTTCTCGACTTTTCTGACGCGGTCGGCCTCGTTTTCGAAGAGGTGGAAGTTGTAAAGTCCCTCGGAGATGATATAATCGACCGTCGCGCGCTCATTGAGCGACGCCGCGGGATCCTGGAAGACCATCTGGATGTTTCTGATGACCTCGCGGTCGAGCGAATGCGGGATCTTGCCCGAAATCCGGACGCCCTTGTAGAGGATTTCTCCGGCGGAGCAGGGGTTGACGCGGATCACGGCGCGTCCGATCGTCGTTTTTCCCGATCCGGACTCGCCGACGAGCGAGAAGGTCTCGCCCTTGTAGATGTCAAACGACGCGTTCTTGACGGCGCGGTTGAGGCTTTCGCCCTTACCGAAGGTGATGTCGACGTTCTTTAATGAGAGGAGGACTTCGCGCCCGTCCTTGTCGATCGGGCCGTGTTCAGGCAGATGAGCCGAGGTCGCGTCCTGAGTTATTTTTTCCTTTTTCACTTTGGCTGATCCTCCTGAATGTTGAATGCGCGCATGAGTTTTCCGTGGATATCCTGAATGATCTCAGGCTTTTCGGTCTTGGGGGCGCGGGGGTCGAGAAGCCATGTCTTCGCGTAGTGCGTTTCGCTGACCTTGAACATCGGCGGCTCTTTCAGCGTGTCGACCTTGAGGCAGTAGGGATTACGCGGCGCGAAGGGATCGCCGACTATCTTGTTGTAGAGTGACGGCGGGGTTCCGGTGATCGAATAGAGCGTCGTGTTGCGCTCGGCGAGCTGGGGAAGGGAGGAGAGAAGCGCCCACGTGTAGGGGTGTCTCGGGTCGTAGAAGACGTCCTCGACCGTTCCGAGCTCGACAATCTGTCCGGCGTAAAGCACGGCGACGCGGTTCGCGATGTTCGCGACGACGCCGAGGTCGTGCGTGATGAAGACGATCGTGTAGCCGAATTCCTCCTGAAGGCTCTTTAAGAGTCTCAGAATCTGCGCCTGAATCGTGACGTCGAGCGCGGTGGTCGGCTCGTCGCAGATCAGAATCTTCGGCTGGCAGGAGAGCGCGATCGCGATGACGATTCGCTGTCTCATACCGCCCGAGTACTGGAAGGGGTAGTCGTCAAAACGCTTTTCGGCGTTCGGAATGCCGACCTTTTTCATTAAGATCAACGCGCGGGTGCGGGCCTCGACCTCGGAGCAGTTCTGGTGCTTCATGATGATCGAGGTGATCTGCTTTCCGATCGTGATGATCGGGTTAAGCGAGGTCATCGGATCCTGGAAGACGGTCGCGATGCGGCGTCCACGGATCTGCCCCCAGTCCTTCGAGTACTGGAACTTGGCGAGGTTGATTACACAGGTTCCGTGAAGCTTTTCGGGCGTTTCATCGAGATATTTGACTCTGAACGCGACATTGTCGAAGACTCCGCTCAGCTGAACCTCGTCTGAAAGGTCAATTCCGAGTTCCATCGCCTTTTTGAAAGCCTCGACGAGCCTGTTTATGAGCTTGACGCGGTGGAGAAGGTCATAGCGGCCGACCGAGAGGTAGATTTCCTTGGCGAGAATTTCGTTGCGCTTCAGCTTTTCGGCCGGGACGTCGCGGGAGATTTCCTCCTGATACTTCGCCTTAAGCGCGGCCATCGTCTCGGAATACTTCTTCTGATACCCGGTGTCATGCTCGATTTTTTCGCGGTGTTCCTTGACGCGGGCCTCGCGCTGGGTTTCGAGTTCCTTTATCTGCGCGTCGTAGTTCTTTATGATGTCGGAATATTCCTTTATCTTGTCCTTTTCCTTGGACGAGTCAAGGGTGAGCTTGGTGTTGTAGGCCTCGGTGCGCTTGAAGCGGAGATCGTCGATCTTTTCGGCGATCGCGTTTCTCTCGTCCTCGCTGAGGGTCGAGAGATCCTCTTTTTCCTTTTCGAGATCGAGCATCGCGCGGTAGGTCTCGGCTCCGGCCTCAAGCCTCGAATTCTTGTCGAGCTTCGCCTTGACGCTCGGAATCAGCTTTTTCGCGACCGAGTCGAGCGGAACGACCGTGTCCGAAAGCTCGTCGTCGTTGAAAATCAGGCTTCCGTTCGCGATGAAGCCGTTTTCGTCGAGCATTCCGGCGAAGGTCTTCGTGAAGACCGACTTGCCCGAGCCTGACTCGCCTACAATCGCGATCGATTCGTTTTCGTAAATATCGAGTGAGATGCCGCGGATTGCGGTGAGGATGCGTCCGCGGACGCGGAATTTGACTTCGAGATCCTTTACGGAGAGTAAAACCTTGTTGTTTTCCATTTTTCTCTCCTTACATATGGGTTCTCGGGTCGGACGCGTCGCCGAGATTCTGGCCGACGACGTAGAGAACGATCGTTATTATCGCGGAAATGACGACCGGGCTCCAGAACTCAAATCCCCAGCCGGGCGTGACCATCGCGCTCTCGGCCTCATAGATCAGACGTCCGAGCGACATATCCGAAAGTCCGAGTCCGATGTAGGCGAGGAAGACCTCACTCGAAATGTAGGACGGGATTTCGGTAGCGGCGAGGGTGACGATGACCGAAGTCATGAAGGGGAGGATGTTCTTCATCGCGATGCGGAAGGTCGGGGTTCCAAGGCAGCGCGAGGCGAGATTGTACTCGCGGTCGCGGATGATGACGACCTGAGTCCGGATGAAGTAAGCGATTCCGAGCCATCCGGTGATCGTCATCGCGAGCACCATCGTCCAGAAGGACGCGGTGAAGATCATGACCATGACCGAGATGAAGAGGATATACGGGACGTTTCCGATGATGTTGTAGACCTCCATCATGATCGCGTCGACCGTCTTTGAGAATCCCCAGATCGCGCCGACGATGACGCCGACCGTCATGTTGATCGCTGCGCAGACGAGCGCGAGCGAAATCGAGATTCGCGAGCCGTACCAGACCGCGTCAAACGTCGAGTTTCCGGCGGCTCCGGCACCTAAGATCCATTCGATCGAGAAGCCGAACTTTTTGATCGCGGCGGCCGGCATCAGATGCTTTGCCTCGGGGTCGAGGAGGTTTGCGAAGCGGTCATACTCGATGAGGAGCGGGTAGATATACGTGAAAAGCAGAATCACGCCGAGAAGCGAGAGAATGACGATGTTGATCTTCTTCCTGAAGAAGACGCGGAAGACCGAGTGCCAGTAGGAATAACGCGGCGCGGTGATCTTTTCGGATTCGAGATCACTGTGGTCGACGCGTGAGAAAAGCTCTTCGTCGGTCATCTCGAATTCATCGAGGTTCACGAGTTCATTATTGTTCATAAACTAATCACCTTGCCTTTGTTGAGAAAGATATACGCGGGTCAATCCACGACATGAGAATATCGCCGAGGATGATCGAGACGACCGAGAGGATCGCGTAGAAGAGGACGACGCCGACGATAACGCCGTTATCGTACTTGTTGATCGCCTCGGTTAAGAGGTTTCCGGCGCCGGGGACGACGTAGACGCGCTCGGTGATGATCGCGCCGGTCATCGCGAAGAGGATGCTTCCGGGAATTCCGTGGACGATCGGAATCGCGGCGTTCTTTAAGATGTGCTTTGTGAAGATCTCACCCTCGGAAAGACCGCCCGAGCGCGCGAACTTGACGTAATCGGCGTTCGACTGGTCGATCATGTAGCGTCTGAGCCACTTCATGAGATTCGCTATCGACGGGAGCGCGAGCGAGATTATCGGCAGGAAGTACATGAGCTTGCTCGTCGAGTCCATATCGAAGGTCGTCGGGAGTCCGGTCTTGCCGCCGATCGCCTTGAAGAGGAAGATATAAGCCAGCGACGGGACCGCGATGATGAAGACGATGTAGATCGTTCCGATCTTGTCGATGAGCTTGTCCTTCTTGCGCGCCATGAGGATTCCGAGCGGCACGCCTAGGAAGTAGGAAAGGATGGTCGCGAGAATACCGATGACGAACGAATAGCCCATCTTCGAGAGTCCGTTCTTGACGGTCAGCACGTTGGTGTAGTCGTCGGTGAAGCGGTCGGTGTAGACAAGGCTGGTTTCGCGCGAGTTCGGGACGTAGGTCGCCGAGTGGAGATCGTCCGCGCTGGGCTCAACGAGTCCGGTGGGG
Organism: uncultured Eubacteriales bacterium; assembly: GCA_934503195.1. GTDB lineage: Bacteria > Bacillota > Clostridia > Oscillospirales > CAG-272 > Flemingiibacterium. The sequence goes on along the minus strand of CAKSVM010000011.1, from coordinate 30,131 downwards.
AAGTAGGTCGTCTGCATGACGTAGGAGCCCTGAGTCTGAGTCATCGTCGTGAAGACGTCGATACCCGAGTTGACAGAATACGAGGTTCCGAGGTTGATCGAGATCAGATTCTGATGGATCCACGGGAATTCCTTGCTGAAATAGAGCAGATATTTGTGCTTTGTGCCGTTTCCGATGATCGCGGGCGAGAATTTGTCGCCGCCGTAGACCGGATCGTGGAGCGTGAAGCTGATGCCGCGGTTCTCGATGTCCTCCTTGACGTTGTGGATATTGTCGACCGAGATTATGCTGGTGAAGTACTTCACGAGGCGGGTCGGGAGCGGCGTGTCCTTGTAGGCGAAGAGCTGCTGCGCGCCGCCGGTGGCGAGCTTGCGACCTCCGGCGAGCTTCGCGTCAAGGCGGGTCACGGTGTAGCCCTTCGACTTGTAGTAGTTCGTGAACTGTTCGACATAGGGCTTCACGGCGTCGCTGTCGGCCTCGGCGGTGCGGCCGAAGGAGATGACATTGTCGCGGGTTTCGGTGTTGATTTCGCCGTTTTTCTCAAGCTCGTTGATATACTCGGCGTAGGTCACGTAGTCAAGATAGCCGTATTCTTCCCAGAGGCGGTATTTGTAGGTCTCCTTCTGATTATTCGCCATCTTGGTGTAGACCGGGTCGGCCGCGAAGACAAGGTTGCGGTCGAGGAGCGAATAAATCATGATCATTACGATCGCGACGACGACAACAATAGAGAACAGGCCGTGCAATAAGCGTTTCAGTAAATATTTTGTCATGATCGTTCTTTCGTTTTCTAAGAATTTTTTTCGGCGCGCGTCAGCCGGGCGGGGAATGCCGTGTATAAACACGTAATTTCGTTTTCATACAATACTGATAAATTTTATTATCTTGTAACGTGTTAGCATTGTCACGCGATACAAAAATACGTGTTTATACACGGCAAGAGGATGAAATAATTCATCCTCTTGCTGAGATAGGATATTAAGTTACATTTGGTTCGAAGTGTCGCCGATCAATCCTGACCGGAGTCATATTGACCTTAAAATCAATACAGACCGATGCATTTTACCATGTATCCTGCGTAATCCGGAAGGAAGGTGTCAAGGTAGGACGACGGGTCGCCGTAGTCAGGACCCCAACCGGAGACGTCGTAGATATCATAGTTTGCTTCGTAACCGAAGTCGGTGTAGTAGCCGGCGTAGTACCATTCCTTGATATCCTTGCCCTCGGTGAGGTTAACGATGACGACACCGTCGAGAGCCTTTTCAATCGACTGCTTGAAAGCGTTTGCCTTGTTGGTGAAGGTTGCGTTCGAAGACGGATAGGGGAGATCGAGAACGACCGGATGATCCTTGTCGATCGTGATGCCCTCGTCAGCGAGTGCCTTTACAGCGAGGTTGAGCTGTTCCTTAGCGTTAGCTACATTGTACCAGCCGTCGTAGCCGTCGCCCGAACCGTTACCATTGTCGGCTTTGGGATCGTAAACCTTGATCTTGTAGCCGTCAGCGTCGATCTGAGCCTGGACAATTACACCGTAAGGAGTACCCTTCGCGAACTTGGTGTCCTTGCCGTTGATAGCGACAGTGACATCCTCTTCGAGGTAGACGAAGTTCCACGGAGTGTAGGAGTTACGGAGCGAGACGCTCTTGAGGTCTTCGCCGACAGACTGCGCGTTGTAGGAAGCTCTGTCAAGCGCCATGCAGAGCGCGAGACGGAAGTTCTGGTTGTTGAGAGCGTGGTAAGCGACGTACTTCTGATCGTCGGTCTGTGCCGAAACGACCTTGGTGCTGTCGGAGACGTTAGCGTAAGCCGCACGGTTGAGGTTGTAGAACGCCGAGAAGGTGGTAGCGTCGGTCGAGGAGGTGTAGCTGAACTTCTCGAACGGATAGTCGGTGTCGACAACCGCGAGCTTGAGAGCCTCGGCACTGAGTCCGCAGCCGTCAAGAACGCCGGACTTCATGTCGTTGTAAGCCTTTGTCTTGTCGGTACCATCGTTGAAGAGCCATGTGAGGGTCTTGGTATTGATCTTATCCTTATTCCAGTAGCTGTCGTTGAGCTTGAAGACGATGGTGTTCTTCTCGGTAGCGTTGGTTACAAGGTACGGACCGCAGTAAGCGATCGAGTTCGGATCCTTACCATAGGTGTAGGTCTCGACCGAAGGATCAAACTCTGCGCCGAACTTACCGCCCTTGGAGACGTAGTACTCTCTGGACATCGGCGCGAAGCAGTTGTAGCCGAGCATCGTGAGGAAGTAGGAGGTGGGCTGTTCAAGAGTGAAGACGAGCGTGTTGTCGTCGACAGCCTTTACGCCGACCTTCGAGAAGTCGGTGTTGACACCGTTGATGTAGTCGCTGATACCGGCGATGACGCCTTTAACGAGCCACTCAAGTCCGCCTGCGGCGTCGCACATGTGCTGCATGCCGGCGACGAAGTCGTCAGCCTTGACGTCAGCGACCTTGCGGCCCTGAGAGTCAGTCCAGACAGCTCCCTTACGGAGCTTGAAGGTGTAGGTCAGACCGTCGTCCGAGATCGTGTAGCTCTCGGCGAGAGCGGGTTTGAGGGTGCCCTCAACGTCGTACTCGAGGAGGCAGTCGAAGGTATTGACGATAGCCTCGGAGTCGGCGGCTCTGGAGGTCGCGAGAGCGTCCCAGGTCTGAGGATCGGAAGCGTAGCCCATCGAGTAGGTATCCTTTATGGTGTAGCCCTTGTCGGTGAGGTACTTCTTTGCCCACTCCTCGTAGGTGCCGGTGCCCTTGAGCTCGGTCCACTTAGCCTTCATTTCCTGACGGTCAGCGGCTGTGATCGGCTCAGTTGTGACGATTGCCTGATGGAAACGATCCTGGTCGCCGCCCCAGAGAGCAAAGTCAAAGGTGTACGGAGCGACACGGGAGATAGCGTAGGTACCGCCCTTGGAAGAGGTCGGGAGCATAACGCCGCTTTCCATGAGCTTTGCCTCTGCGATAGCCATGAGAGCGTAACGCTTCGAGACGTTGGTAACCTCGTCCTTTGCGGTCTTGTAAGCCGTGTAGAACTCACCGAGGTTGTGGTTGTAGAGCTTTTCGGACTTCTCGTCGTAGTCCTCAAGAGCCTTGATTTCGTCAAGCTCATTTGCGGGCTTCTGATCGTCGGGTGTTGTGTCGCCGGCGGTTGTGCCGTCAGAGGAACTGGTTGATTCGTCGTTGGGGTTGTCAGTATTTCCGCTTCCGCAGGAAACTACAGAAGAGGTGAGCATGGCAGCCACAAGCAGTAAAGCGAGGGATTTAGAGAGTTTCATGCTTTTTTCTCCTTAAAATTGAAGATTTACTCCGGGTGGAGCATTTTTTGATCCACAGTTTTTCCGGGATCCGCAATTTCCCATTTAGCACGGTTGATGGTTTTCCGTCTGCCGGACTGAATAAAAAATCACTATAAATATTTTAGCATCATTCGCGCGAAATGTCAAGAGATATTCTGAAAATTCGTAAAATTTGAAAGATAACACAGTATCAACTTTCAAATTAAAGTGCGCATTATAGTTTATAACGAAAATACGTGGATTATACGCCGCGCCGAATCGAACAAAAGTAGATTTTCAGATAAAATTTGACCGGAAAATTTCAATTTTCCTCTTGCAAAATGCGATTTTATGTGGTATAATAGTCTATCATAGATAAAAATGCGAGGTAATAAAAATGTCCGTCATCATCCCGGAAGGGTACAAATCTTTGCTTGACATCCGTCAGACCGAGGTCGCGATAAAGAAAGTCAAGGACTTCTTCGAGCGCGATCTGGCGATTCAGCTCAATCTCACCAGAGTTTCCGCGCCGCTCTTCGTCGAGCGTCAGAGCGGACTCAACGACACGCTTAACGGCGTTGAGCGTCCGGTCGGCTTCGACATCAAGGGCATGGACTACGATATGGAAATCGTTCAGTCGCTGGCGAAATGGAAACGCTACGCGCTCGGAAAGTACGGATTTCGTCACGGCGAGGGTCTTTACACCGACATGAACGCGATAAGGCGCGACGAGGACACCGACAATCTCCACTCGGTCTTTGTAGACCAGTGGGACTGGGAGCGCATTATATATAAGGAAGAAAGAAACGTCGAGACGCTGAAGAGCATGGTCCGCCGCGTCTACCGTTCGATCCGCCACACCGAGCGTTACATCGCCGAGGATTACGCGTTCTCCGGACTTATTCTGCCCGAGGAAATCTATTTTATAACCTCGCAGGAGCTGGAGGATCTCTATCCCGACCTCACGCCGAAGGAGCGCGAGTACAAGATCGCCAAGGCCAAGGGCGCGGTTTTCGTGATGCAGATCGGCGGCGTTCTCCGCTCGGGCATCATCCACGACGGCCGCGCGCCCGACTACGACGACTGGACGCTCAACGGCGACATCATCGTCTACTATCCGGTGCTCGACATCGCAATGGAGCTTTCGAGCATGGGAATCAGAGTCGACGAGGCCGCGCTTCTCCACCAGCTCGAGGTGCGCGGATGCCCCGAGCGCGCCGAGCTTCCGTTCCAGAAGGTGCTTCTCGCGGGCGAGCTTCCGTACACGATCGGCGGCGGAATCGGTCAGTCGCGCATCTGTATGTTCTTCCTCAGAAAGGCGCACGTCGGCGAGGTTCAGGCCTCCGCGTGGACTAAGGAGGATCTTGAGATCTGCCGCGAAAAGGGCGTTCATCTGCTTTGATAAATCAAAAAAGCGTGGATTTTCCACGCTTTTTTCGTTTATCCGGAGATTTTTACCGTGACGCTGAGACTTTCGCCGGGGTTTACGTTTATTTCGACCGGGATGAAGTTGAAGCCGCTGACCTGATTGAAGATCCGCTTTGACGCGTCGGCTTTTATCGGGAGATTCGAATATAAGTTGATATTTCCGGCGGTCAATGAATTCGCGGTTGAAGCGGCTTTTGTCGTTTTCGCGCAGATTACCGGGAGGATGAATTTCGCACAAACGCCTGCTTTCACATCGATTTCGAGCTTTTCCCCGGTGAAATGATACGAAACACGCCAGTTTTCTCCCGACGCCCTGACGAGCGCGTCGGTTTTATCGCCCGAATATTCGAGCGTCGCGGTTTTGTCGAGGAGCGACGATCTGCCGCCGACGATCATCCGCGGCGTCATGCAGGGCGACGAGTCGGCGTGGCGGAGATACTGCATATTCAGCGGCTCGGACGGATAGTAGCTCTCCATCGTCGACGCGCAGACCGGACCGGCGTCCTCGTGCCAGAGGAGGGTCATCGAGCCGCAGCCGTTTTCCGCGCCCTTATAGCAGGTGATGTCGATTGTCGAGAAGGTCGCGCGGAATTTTCCGACCGAGACCGTCACGAGATTCCCGTTCTGATAGCTTTTGATTCCGCACGGGGATTCGAGCGGGAGTCTGACGCCTTCGGGATCCGCGATTTCGATCTTTGAGTTTACGAGCGCGGCGAGGGCTTTGGCGTGGCAGAAGGAGTGGTGGAGGCAGGTCGGCTCGTCGGCGTCGGGAGCCATCGGGAGTGCGAGAAGGTCGTCGGACGTGCATTTTTCATAGAGCGTGAGAACCTTTTCGGCCGCTCTGGCGAAGACCGGATCGTCCGCGACGAGCGCGAGTCCCTCAATCAGCCCGTCGGACGTGCGGCTGCCCCAGTAGGTCCATTTGTTCTGGCGCGTGCCGAAGCTGTTGTCGATCGCGCCGTCGGGGAGGAGAAAATCGAAGTGGTCGAGCGTCCGCGCTTTATAATAGTCGAGCTTCTTCCTGTCGCCGACGAGAACCGCGTGGCGCAGAAGGAGCGGAAGCGATTCCTCAAGGTTGTAGCCGAGGTCGATTCCGCGGCATCCGCGGGGCGAAACGTGGTCGATTCCGTGGATTTCGCCGTAGAAAAGGCCGTTTTCGTCGAAATGCTTGTGACAGTAGCGTTCCCAGCGGTTGGCCTCGTCGAGGTATTCCTCCCTGCCGAGGAGTTTGTACGCGAGCGCGAGTTCGGCCGCCGCGCCCGCGAAATAGTTGACGTTCGGCGTCAGCGTCTCGAAATACCAGAGCGTGAAGTCCGAGAGGCGGGTGAAGATCTTCGTCCAGCTTTCGCGGACATTTTCAGGGATTTTGTCTCCGAACTCAAGCAGGGTTTCGCCGAGCGCGAGGGCGGAGAAGGCCGTGGTGCCCTTCCACGTGTTTCCGAGGTCGTTGCGGTAGCTTCCGTCGGGGCGGATCAGATTCCGCTCGGTGAAGTCGACGTAACGTTTCGCGGCGGTGAGGTATTTTTCGTCGTTTTCTCGGACGTAAAGCGTCGTCAGCGGATAGACGAGGTCGGCGATCCGGCCGTGGATCACGTGGCAGGCCGGGCAGATCAGGCCGCCGTCGACGTTCGGGTCGGGGAGGTGGATTTCGAAGCTCAGGAGCCTGTCGCACCAGCGTTTCATTAAATTGTAGGCGCGCTGTTTCATATTTTCAGCCTTTCTTTAATTCGCGAAGAATTCGTTGAGTTTTTCGATTGTCGCTTTTTCGGCCGGCTCGATTGATTCGAGATACGAAGCGATTCCGGCCGACGGATTCGTGAAGCAGTACATGAACGCGCGTCCGAGTCCTTTGAAACCCGCTTCGGTGTTCAGGTACGTGAGGTCGACGGTCAGCGTGTCGCCGATGATTCCGAGCATTTCGACCGAATCCTCGTCGCGCGTGTACTTTTTCGAGAGCGCGGTCTCGAAGAACTCGGTCCGCGTGATCTCGTATCCGGCCTTGCTGAGCGCGTTTATGACGATTCCGAGCTTATCGGTGTCCGAAACCGTCGCGGGGATCGCGAACTGGCAGTCGAAGGTCGGCGTCACGTAGCCCTCCTGCGACTCGTCGTATTTCGGGAGCGGGAGGATGCCGTAATTCACGTCGCTCTGGCGCGTGTCGTCGTTCGTCAGGATCAGAAGACGGTCGAAGAAGAGAAGCGAGCGGCCTTCGAGGAAATATTTAATCTCCGAATTGACTCCGGTGACATAGCCGCCCTCGCTGTCGTAGAGGAGATTTTTCATCTTTTCGATCACGCTTATGAATTTTTCCCTGTCGTAATCAAGCGAGAGAACGCCGTTTTTCTCGGTGTAGCAGGACGAATACGCGCCCTGCCAGCCGTTGAGCTTTGAGTAGCCGGCAAAGCCGTAGAGGTCGCCGCCGCTCTTTTTGCCGTCCGAATCGAGGTCGCGCCAGATGTCCTTTGTCATCCCGAGGAATTGATCGAGCGTCCACGTGCCGTTTCTGACCGAATCGTAGGGGAGCTCGAGCTTGTATTCGCCGGCGAGGGTTTTATTAAGGAAGAGAACTCTCGCGTAGGCGAGGCTCAGGTAGGACATATAGGACGAGAAAATATACTGTTTTCCGTTCACCTCGTAGGTGTCGTTCGCGTATTTCGGGAGCCACGACGCCGAAAAATCGAGGCCGCCGAGCTTTCTGACGTCGTAAAAGCTGCCTTCGAGCGAGAGCTGCCAGAGCGTGCAGTCGTGGCCATTGACGATATCATACGAATCGTCGCCCGACTGAACGCTCTTCGTGACGAAGTCGCCGACGTCCATCGTGTTGACTCCGTACGAGAAGGTTTCGACGTTTATGTTATAATCGTCCCGTACACTTTCGACGGCTTTACAGACCGCGTCGTTTACGACGTCGCCGTTCTGCTCGTCCGAAAAGAAGAAGCGCGCGCCGTCGTCGTAGGTCGCTGCGCGGAGGGTGTAGCCGTTAAGATTCGGCTTTTCGGACCCAGCGGAGCTTCGCGACGAATCGTCTGACGCTGTGGAATCGGGGTTTCGCGGGACTTTTCCGGAATCTTCACAGGCCGTTCCGGTGAGGATGAGGAGCGCGAGGAACAGCGGGAGGATCTTTCTCTGCATGATTTTTTTCTCCTGTCGGAAATATTTTTTATCATTATAGCAGATAATTTACAAATAGTCAATTGAATTTCGTCCCGAAAAATTGTATAATCGTCCCAGACAGAAATGGAGGAGGAATCATATGCTTCCCGAATATTACCAGACGCTTCTGCGGCTTCCCGCGCCGTTCCGGATGATCAACGTGATGAAGAATCCGAAAAGTTATGTCCTCGAAGAACATTCACATCCGTATTTTCACATCAACTGCGTCGTCGACGGCTCGGTTCTTGTCGAAACGCCCGAAAACCGCTTTACGGTGCGGGTCGGCGAGGTTTTCGTGATGCCGCCGGGCGTGCTTCACAGATTGTCGAGCGAGGGCGGATACCGCCAGATCGGGTTCGATCTCTTTGACGGCGCGGAGGACGAGCGCGGGCTTTTCGCGGCGTTTTCGGAGGTCGGGCGGCGTCCGGTCGCGGCAAGGGTGACGCCGACGGTCGGTTTTGAGCATATGCGCGGGCTTCTGGAATCGCCGACAAGGCCGAACCGCCAGCGCGCTTTGCACATTGTCGAGGGGATTCTGCTCGATCTCATCGACTCGCTGAACGCCGGAAACCCGCCGTCCGCCGGGAATTTTTCGGCGCTTTTCGCGTCGCTCGGCGGCGAGCCGTGGACTCTGAGTCTCCGCGGGATCGCGTCACGGCTCGGACTTTCGCGCTCGGCTCTCGAACGGCTTTCGCAGCGGAATTTCGGCTGCGGGATCGGCGAATACTGCCAGAGACTGCGATTCGCGAAGGCCTGCCGGCTTCTGCGGACGACCGGACTCAAGATGGAGGAGATCGCCGAGGAGCTCGGATTCTGCGATCCGAGTCATTTCGCGGTCTTTTTCCGCTCGCGCGCCGGGTGCGCACCGGGGAAGTACCGGAGCGCGGGCGAGCTGTAAAAGAGAACCGTCCGGGATTTCCGCGGACGGCTTTCTTTGTTTATTATCCGACGCAAGCGGCGAAAATTGATATCGTTATTTTTTCGCGATCGCCTCGGCCATCGCTTTGTTATACGTTTTGTTGTCGGGCGAGGTGATCGACGAGAAGCCGCGGTAGCTCCAGACGGCGCGGCCGATTCCGTGCGCGGTCAGAAGATCGGCCATAGCGGAGAGCCATCTTGCCGCGCTCTCGTCGTCGGTGTTCGAAATCACGCCGTATTCGCCGCAGTAGACGGTTTTTCCGGTCTTTTTCACGAAATCGAAGACCGGGAACATGAAGTGCGCGAGGTATTCGCGGCCGATTTCGTCGCGGATTTTGTAGTCTCCGGGCAGATTTCCGCCGAAATATTCTACGTGATCCTTCGGGTCAAAGGGGAAGGAGACGGGCTTTGTGTAATTTCTCGTATGCTCCATCCAGCCCGCGCGCTGATGCGTGAAGATGAACGGCTCATAAAAATGGAAGGTGTAGATGATCCGCTCGTCGTCCGATACGACAAGATTCCTTAGTTCGTTCACGCTGTTGTAGTTGTTTCCGCCGACAATTATCCGGCGGCGCGGCGAAATCTGATGTATTTCAGCCGCCGCTTCCTGCCAGAGCGAGTTCCACGGATCGGCGTTTTCCCAGACGAGCTCGTTGAGAAGCTCGAAGATCAGGTTGTCGCCCACCGAGTTGTAGCGGCGCGCGAAGTTTCGCCAGATGTCGAGGAAACGTTCCTGACTCTTCCGGTTCGTGAAGAGGTCGTTTTTCGCGCCGTCGCCGAAGAAAAAGCCGGGCGCGTGGTGAAGGTCGAGGATCATGTTCAGGCCGTGTTTTTCGCACCAGCCGAGAACGCGGTCGATGTACGCGAGCCGCGATTCGTCGTAGACGCCGGGATTTTCGTCCGATTCGAAGAAGAAATAATCGACCGGGAGGCGGACGTGATCGAGTCCCCATTCCGCCATCCGCGCGAAGTCGGGCTCGGTTATGTAGGTGTCGAAATGCTCCTTGCCCCGACTTCCGTACTGGCTGATGAAGTGGCCGAGGTTCGCGCCGGCCATGTAGCCTCTTAGTGGTTTCATATGGATTTCCTCCGTTTTTTTATTCATTGTACCATATTTTCTGGCGAAAATCAAGAGTTTTGAGTAAAAAAATCCCGCAATAAGCGGGATTTTTTTATCGTTTTGTCTCTTCGAGGACGCCGTTCGTCATCGTGAAAACGCGGTCGGCGAGGTCGGCGATCTTCGGGTCGTGCGTGACCATGACGAGCGTCTGATTCAGATCGGCGCGGGTCGCCATCAGAAGGTCGATCAGCTCCTTGGCCGAGGTCTGGTCGAGATTTCCGGTCGGTTCGTCGGCGAAGAGGATGTCCGGCTTGTTGATTAAAGCGCGGGCGACGGCGACTCTCTGCTGCTGACCGCCCGAAAGCTCGCTCGGGAGGTGGTGGACGCGGTCGGCGATTCCGAGCATTTCGGTGAGTTCGTTGAAGTAATTCGGATAGAAGGTCTTCCCGGCGATTTTCTGCGGCATCAGGATGTTCTCCTTCGCGGTCAGAACCGGAAGAAGATTGAAGGACTGGAAGATAAATCCTATCCGGCGGTTGCGGAAATCCGAGAATTCCTTGTCGTCCATGTCGATTATGTCGTGTCCGGCGATGTAGACGCGGCCGGAGGTCGGCGTGTCGAGGCCGGCGAGCATATGTAGGAGGGTCGATTTTCCCGATCCCGACGCGCCGATGATCGAGACGAACTCGCCGCGTTTTACGGTCAGGTACGCGCCGTCGACGGCCTTGATGTGTACGTCGCCCTGAAAATATGTCTTGGTCAGAGCCTGCGCGACGAGGACGTGATCCTCGGGGAAGGCGGGTTTTTGCGCGAAGGCGTGTTTCTTTTTCATCTTGACTCCTTAATGGCTGTTTTCATTCGTTTTCGCGGATGCTCTCGATTATCGAGCGGCGGTTGAAGCGGATCAGCGAGAACGCCGTCGCGAGCAGCATCGCCGGGGCGATAAGAAGGATTATGCCGAGGGCGTTGGCGGAGAAATTGCCAAGAAATTTTCCCATTGTCAGATTGCGCGGATCCCTGACCGCCGAGGAAGACATAAAGAGCGTCTGATCGGTTACGTAGGCGAAGAACGCGACCGCCGGGATGACGGTGATCATGATCTGCCAGATGACAGACCTGAAGGCGGTTTTGCGGATCATGGCCTTGTTCATGCCAATCGCGCGGAGAATCGCGAATTCTCCGTGGCGGTCGTCAGTACGCGCGCGTGCCGCGACGTAGATGACGATTATTGAGGTTATGAACATTACCACCGCCTGAAAGATGTAGTAATAGAGTTCCGCGATGGTTTCGGGCGAAAGCGTGTCGCCTCTGAACAATGTGAAGAAAGCGGTGCCCATAAGATTCAACGGGAGCGGCATCATAATCGCGATTATCAGCGCGAGGAGGAAGAAGCTCATGCGGGTGCGGCGGATTTGCAGGGAAGAGTAAATCCGCGGCGATTTCGCTTTTTCGAAACGCGGCGAGGTCTTCGCGACGAACGAAACCTGAACGCTTCCTTCCTTTTTGAGAAGCTCCATTGTCGAACGCTTCCGGTAGTACAAACAGACGAGAAGTGTTCCGATCAGCGAGGTGACGGTCAGCAGCAGAGACATGATAAGAATTATACTTATCGGCACGTTTTCGGTTATTTTCAGATAGACGCTGTCGTTCGCGAGGGCATCCTTGTTGACTCTCAGGTAGATTTCCACCACGATAACCGAGATGACCGCTCCGAGCGGTATCGCGGCGAGACTTGACGCCAGTGACTCAAAGCCGTTTATGAAGAAAAGCTGTTCTTTCCGGAGTCCGAACGACCTGAGAGTGCCGTACTCGGGCATCAGCGAGCGGTAGTTCTCGGACTGGAGAATCATCATGACTCCGCCAAGGAAGCACGCGAGCATATTTGAGAGCACAAAGAACTCGGGGCGTATTATGTACGAGTTGGTCACTTTGTCGCAATATGACTTGTTCCTGATATTCAGACTGATGAGCGAACCCTTGGCCATGCTGCGCGCGCGGTCAAGCAGCGTTTCGCCGCGATCAACGGGAAAGTTCAGGTTGTCGGTCTTATAGCTGTATTTGAGATTGCCTATGTTGTCATCGACGTAGGATTGGTAACGACTTGCGTAATCCGGGCTGCTCCACAGGTCAAACTTATCGAAAACCTCTCTCGCGTATCTCAGCGCGCGGTTGTTTTCTGACATTATCACGCGGACATTCAGCGTGTCGTTCACTTTCTGACCCTTATTTATATAGCGTTCGACGTCGTAGCAGACCTGAACCCACGGCTGGGAACGGATCCAGCGTTTTTCATCCTCTGTCAGGCCTTTTACGGTGAAGTGATAATTTGAGGGCTTTTCAGGCATGACGTCATTGCGCCATTCGGCACTCATCTGCATGACATTCATTATGAGCGTCATCAGTATTGCCGCCGAGACGATTGTCGTGGCCAGAAAATGCCGCGGACGCCGCCTGATTTCACGCATCGCGAAGTAGAACGCAGCTTTCATCCGGATCCTCCTTACAAAAGTAAAGTTTCTGGTATAATTATATCATACCAGAAACTTTTTGTCAATTGGAAAGTTCTACAAAATTAAATATCACGATTTGTGCGGATTGACGAATCATTTCACCTTTATCCCGTGCGCGCGGGCGAAAGTGACGCAGAAATCCAGGTCGGCGACTACGCCTTTGAAGTCGATCCGCGAGAGATCGGTCATCGCGAACGACGCGCCGCGGATGTCCGAGTTCTTTAATGAAAGCCCGCTTATCACCGCGTTGTCGAACTTCGCGCCCGACAGCTTGCAGCTTTCGAACCGGCAGTCGAAGATGTTCGCCCCGGTGAAATTCACGTCGGTGAGGTCGTTTTTCCTCAGAATCAGCTTTGAGAGGAGCGTGTACGAGAAGTCGCCGCCGGAGACCGAAAAGCCCGCGTCCGAGAGCTTTGAGAGATCCGAGCCGGTCATTTTACAGCCGGCGAATTCCGCGCCGAGGAGGTCGGCGTAGCGGAACGAGCAGTTGAGAAACGCGCATTTGTCGATTTTCCCGCAGATTTTCGTAAAGTCGAACGAGCAGTTTTCGAACACGCAGGAGACAAGCTCAGTCTCGACAAACGACAGCGAATTGAAGCGGCAGTCCGTGAAGCGAAGTCGTTCCAGCCGTTCGGGAAGGTCGGTTTCCTCCGAGAAATCACAGCTCTGACAGTCTTGATTTCCGATCATCTCAGGACGGTGATCTGGACGCTCTCCATGACGGCGAGCGCGGCCTCGTGCTTTGCCTTGTCAAACGAATCGGTCGCCGACGCGTCGACGATGATCTCGGCCTCGGGGAGCGCGGTTTTCGCCAGAATCGCGTTCGAGACGACGCAGATGTCGGTCACGAGTCCGCAGAGCTCGACCGATTCGTACTCCGAATTTCGCAGGAAATCGAAGAGCTCGGCCGAGCCGAAGGTCGGCTTTTCGAAGGTACGGTCGTCGGGAGACTTGTACTTTTCGATCTCCGGCCAGAGCTTGTGGCCGTCCGAGTAGCGGATACAGTGGGGAACGGGAAGGTGCTTTCCCTCGCTCGTTCCGAGGTAATCCTCGCCGTGCGTGTCTAGCGTGAAGGCGACGTCGTTTCCTTCGTTATGATACTTATCTATCTTCGCGGCGATTATCAGCGCGAGGTTTTCCGCGCCCGGAAAGCCGAGCGCGCCGTTTATGAAGTCGATCTGGTAGTCGACGACGATGAGAAGCTTTTTCATTCTGACTCCTTTGTGGTATGATTATTGCATATCTGAGTTCGCTTCGAGCAGCATATGCTTGATGTCCCAGAGCCGCTGCGAGAGGTCGACGTAGTAGTCGTGCGGATTCTCGAAACGCTTGATCTCGTCCCAGAGATGCGCGATTTCGGACTCGCAGTAGCTCTTGATCTCGGGAAGCGTCGGCGACTCGTAAACCTTCTTTCCGGCTCTGAAAACCGGCACCAGAAGCTCACGCGCGGTGAAATTCGTCAGCGTCTTGGTCTTCCACGTCGCGAACTGATCGAAGATCGTCAGCGGCTTCGTGTCGTCGATCTTCTCGTCGTGGACGCAGATCTGATCGGCCAGCGCCATGCCGCTCTCGCGGTCGATGAGTCGGTAAACCTTCTTGAAATGCGGATTCGTGATCTTTCCGACATTTTCGCTGATCTTGATTTTGGGTATGATATTGCCATATCCGTCCTCGATCGCCGCGAGCTTGTAGACTCCGCCGAAGACCGGCGCGCTCGACGCCGTGATCAGTCTCTCGCCGACGCCGAAGGAGTCGATCTTCGCGTCCTGCATCAGAAGATCGCGGATGAGATATTCGTCAAGCGAGTTCGAAGCGGTGATCTTGCAGTTCGGAAGTCCGGCCTCGTCGAGCATTTTCCGCGCTTTTTTTGTCAGATACGCGATGTCGCCCGAGTCGAGGCGGATCGCGTAGTTCGTGATCCCCTTCGGCACGAGAACATCCTTGATCGCCTTTATCGCGTTCGGAACGCCGGACTTCAGCGTATTGTAGGTGTCGACAAGGAGGGTCGCCGAGTGCGGATAGATTTCGCAATAGGTTCTGAAGGCCTCGTATTCGGTGTCGAACATCTGAACCCAGCTGTGAGCCATCGTTCCGCCCGCCGGAACGCCGTAAAGCTCGTCGGTCAGCGCGCAGGCCGTTCCGGTACAGCCGCCGATGTACGCGGCTCTCGCGCCGATCGTCGCGGCGTCGGCTCCCTGAGCGCGTCTTGAGCCGAACTCAAGCACGACGCGTCCCTTTGCCGCGCGGCAGACGCGGTTTGCCTTGGTCGCGATCAGCGACTGGTGATTGAGCGTCAGGAGCGAGAAGGTCTCGATGAGCTGCGCGTCGATCGCGGGGGCGCGGATCGTCATGATCGGCTCGCCGGGGAAGATCGGCGTTCCTTCCTGAACCGCCCAGACGTCGCCCTTGAAGCGGAAATTTGCGAGGTATTTTAAGAATCCCTCGTCAAAGCAGCCCTTCGAGCGGAAGTATTCGATGTCCTCAGGCTCGAAGTGGAGGTTTTCGAGGTAGTCGATGAGCTGTTCGAGTCCGGCGGCGATCGCGAATCCGCCTCCGTCGGGGATCTGGCGGAAGAAGATGTCGAAGTAGACGATCCGGTCCTTCCAGCCGTTCAGAAAATAGCCGTTGGCCATTGTGTATTCGTAGAAATCGGTGAGCATTGCGTAGTTAGGGTTAATCGGCATTTGGGGGTTCCTTTCTGAGTTTCAGGGTTTTATATGATTTTTTTATCTCGCGCGCGGCGGCGATGATGAGTTTCGCGAGGACGTAGACGATGAGGAAGGCTCCGACTCCGACGCCGAGCGACCAGAGCAGTATCACTCCGGCCATCTCAAAATACGCGTCAGTCTGGTCGAGCGAGAAGATGAAGATTATCGGCGAGAGAAGCCCGTGGAAAAGCGAGATTCCGAGCGCGCGGAGAGTCGAGAATCCGAGCTTCTTGAAGCCGTTTTTCGAGAACTCGAAGACCGGGAGATCCTTTTTTTCAAAGCAGTCGGACGCCTCGAAGATTCCGCAGAGGATTCCGAGAATCGCCGGGATGAACCAGATATCGAAGACGAGCGAGGCGACTCCCGCAAACCACGTTCCGCGGTCGAGATAGCCGATGACGCCGTTCGCGACCTCCATTCCGGCATAGATCACGGCGAAGATGTATAAGTAGATTTTACGCCATTTTTTCATGGAATTATCCTTTCTTGGAAAAATTCTGCATCACGGCGAAGACGCAGGTTACGACAAAAGCCGTGAGTCCGTGCGCGAGCGGGATTAGCAGGGATCCGGAATTATTTTTCTTTCTCCGTCCGGGCGGATTCCGGCTTCCTTCTGACAAAATCCGGCGGGCAGGCGAAGATCGCGCAGGTGATGAGGAAGGCGGCGAGTCCGACCGCGGTCACAAAGATGAACGAACCGATAGGGAAGCTATAGAGATTTATCGTGTAAACGAGATCGTAGCCGAAAAGCGTTATCCACTGGACGATCGCCGCGCGGACGAAGGGGAGGATTATCCCGAGTACGCCGTTTTCGCGGCTCAGAACCGGATGCGCGATGTTTTCGAAGACGCCCCACGAAATTCCGAGAATCACCGGGGAGATGATGAGGTTCAGCGTGAAGACATTGAAGAACGGATGAATTGAGGTTCTGAGCCAGCCTGAAAGGATTCCGAGGGCTATGTAGACCGCGGCGTTCGCGAGGAACGCGATTATCCGCTTTGTTCTCCGTGCTTTGATTTCGGGCGTGATTCCGGATTCGTCACGCGGCTTTCCGGGGAAGGCCGCCGAGCCGATGACAAAGGTGATCGTGAAGATTATGATTCCGCTCATGAATCCGTTGTTCAGGAAATCCACGATTCTGTCGGGTATCTTGGTCAGCGACCGCGAGTATGCCGCCCAGAAGACCATGTTGAAAATAAGCGCGAGAATCAGGCGTAAATACGCGAGAATCACTCTGAGAACTCCCTTTTTCCCCTCAAAGACCGGGCGGTCGACGATCTCGAAGGCCCCGCACAGAAATCCGATAATCGCCGGGAGCAGGTAGTTTGAGTATCCGAATAAGAAGAAAGCGTCGCCGAGCGTTTGTTTTTCAGGGTCAATCGGCCGCCTGTCGACCATAACGCCGTAGAGTTCGAGCGCAAGGATTATGATTACGAGAATTGTCAGCGCGAGGGATCTTTTGCGGGTCATATGACGCCTCCGATCTTTTTTCAGTTTTTCTCCTCAAGCGAGAGCTTGTATTCGAGCGCATCGCATAAGGCGGTGAAGCTGGCCTCGATTATGTCGTGCGACATTCCGACCGTCGACCAGACGCGCTTCGTGTCGGTCGACTCGATGAGGACGCGGACCTTCGCCGCGGTCGTCGAGTTCGCCTCGATGACGCGAACCTTGAAGTCGGTCAGCTTGACGTCCGAGAGAACCGGGTAGAAGACGGTCAGAGCCTTTTTAAGCGCGATGTCGAGCGCGTTGACCGGGCCGTTTCCGAGCGAGGCGGTCGTTTCGGTGCGGTCGCCGACCTTTACCTGAATCATCGCGCCGGATTGCAGCTTTCCGTCGGTCGACGGGAAATCGTCGGTCGTCTTGTAGAGGACGACGTTGAAGTGCGGCTTATAGTCGCAGACCAGCCGCTTCGTGAGAAGCTCGAAGCTCGCGTCGGCCGCCTCAAACTGCCAGCCGTCGTGTTCGAGTTCCTTTAACTTTTCCATGATCTTCGCCGTCTCGGGCGACGAGCGTTCGAGGCCGGGAACGAAGGATTTCGCCTTCTCGACGATTGTCGACCGTCCCGAGACCTCCGAGAGGAGGAGTCTGCGCTTGTTTCCGACGAGGGTAGGGTCGATGTGTTCGTAGCAGCCGTCGAGCTTTTCGATCGCGTCGATGTGCATTCCGCCCTTGTGCGCGAAGGCCGATTTGCCGGTGTAGGGCTTTGTCGGGCGGGTCGCGACGTTCGAAATGTCCGAAATCCGCCGCGCGGTCTGACGAAGTGAAGAAAGTTTGAGATTTTTTCCGCATTCCCTATTGCATTTCAGGATTAAATTTGGTATAATAATACTGAGGTCGCAGTTGCCGCAGCGTTCGCCGATTCCGGTGAAGGTTCCCTGAACCATCGTCGCGCCCGAATCGACCGCCGCGAGCGCGTTTGCGATCGCGAGTCCCGCGTCGTCGTGCGAGTGGATTCCGATCCGAAGATCCGGGAAAATCTTCTTTACTTCCGACGTGATCTCGGTGATTTTACCGGGAAGGGTTCCGCCGTTCGTGTCGCAGAGGGTTACGTTGTCGGCTCCGCCGTCGGCGGCCGCGGCGATTGTCGCCAGCGAGTATTCGCGGTCATAGATAAAACCGTCGTAGAAATGCTCGGCGTCGAAGATCACCTCGCCGACGCGGCCTTTGAGATAGGCTACGGACGAGCGTATCAGTTCGAGATTTTCCGCGGGGTCGATCATCAGCACCTTTTCGGCGTGGAGACGGTGCGCCTTGCCGAAGACGGCGACGCAGTTCGTTCCGGCTTTAAGAAGGCTTTCGAGCGACTTGTCGTCCTCCGGCCTCACGCCCTTGCGGTGAGTCGAGCCGAATGCGGCGAGAGTTGAGTTTTCGAGCTTTATCTCCTTCGCCCTCGCGAAGAAATCGGCGTCCTTCGGGTTTGAGCCGGGATTTCCGGCCTCGATGTAATTCACGCCGAACTCGTCGAGCGCGCGAAGAATGTAGAGCTTATCCTGCACCGAGAATGAGATTCCCTCGCCCTGCGCGCCGTCGCGGAGTGTGGAATCGAAGATTTCTATCATGGGTTTTACCTCCCCTTGGAGTTATACTATATATATTATAAAATAAAAAACGCTCGCTGTCAAGAGGAATTTTCCAACTTGCGGCAGGAAGGACCAAAAATTGATATTTATTGTTGAAGATGACGAGAACATCCGCGAAATGGAGAGCTATGCTCTGCGTAATTCGGGCTATGACGTT
The DNA here is from genome assembly GCA_934503195.1 of uncultured Eubacteriales bacterium. Lineage (GTDB taxonomy): Bacteria > Bacillota > Clostridia > Oscillospirales > CAG-272 > Flemingiibacterium. The sequence continues at coordinate 11,846 of CAKSVM010000011.1, read as the reverse complement.
ATCGGATTCGCTTCCGGAAGGGAGCTTTCCGAAAAGCTTTCCACGGCAGTCCCCGAGCTTATTTTACTCGACATAATGCTCCCCGGCGAGGACGGGCTTTCGATTCTCAAAAGGCTGCGGACGTCCGAAAAGACGCGCCGCGTGCCGATAATCCTCGTCACGGCCAAGACGACCGAGCTTGACAAGGTTCGCGGACTCGACATGGGCGCGGACGATTACATCTCAAAGCCGTTCGGAATCATGGAGCTTGTGTCGCGCGTCAAGGCACTTTTGCGCAGGGTCGGCCGCGACGAGCAGATTCTGTCGTACGGCGCGATAAAGCTCGACGAAAAGGCCAGAAAGGTCAGCGTTTCGGGAAGCGACATCGAGCTGACCTTCAAGGAATTCGAGCTTCTCCGCTTCCTTCTGACGAACGCGGGGCAGGTTATGGGGCGCGACAGAATCCTCTCGGACGTCTGGGGCTTTGACTACGAGGGCGAGTCGCGCACGGTCGATATGCACATAAAGACTCTCAGGCAGAAGCTCGGCGAGGCCGGGAGTCTCATCAAAACCGTACGCTCGGTCGGCTACATGATCGGGGAATAGGGAGGCGGTCCTTTAATATTATGGAAAGAAAAATCTTCGTATCGCTCTTTCTGACGGGGGCGGTGATGATACTTCTGACGCTTTCGGCGGCGTTCATGATCTTCAGATACGCGGCCGACCGGCAGGTTTTCAGCGTCCTTCAGGACGAGACCGAGGCCGCGGCGGCGGTCATCGCCGAGGACGGCGCGGACGCTTATCAGGTTCTCGCGAAGAACGGAAACCGACGGATCACGCTCGTCTCGGCCAACGGAAGCGTGCTTTTTGACACCGGGACGACGGCTGAGCTTCCGTCGCATCTCGACCGTCCCGAGATCACGTGGGCGATTGAGCGTGGCTCAGCGTCGTCAAAGCGAAGCTCCGAGACCTTCGGAAAGACGCTTTATTACTACGCGAAAAGGCTTTCGGACGGAAGCGTTCTGCGGCTCTCGGTCGAGAGCGGGCAGGTGAAGACGCTTTTCGTCGGGTCGGTTGTCTTCATGCTCTTCACGGCGGGGGTGCTGATGATCGCGGCGGTTTTCGTCTCGCGCTGGCTGACAGCGAGAATCACCGCGCCGCTGCGTACGCTGGCGTCCGAGCTTGACGGCGCGGGCGCGGCTCCCGAATCGGACTCAGAGTATCCTGAGCTGAGGCCGATTATTGACAAGATCAGGTTCCAGCAGAAGGAGATCCGGCGTCAGCTGGCGCGGGTCGAGAAGGAGAAGAACCGGATTTCGGCGATAATCGGCAGCATGGACGAGGGACTTGTAATTTTAAGCCCCGAGCTTCGGGTTATAATGCTGAACGACGCGGCGGCGAAGTATTTGAAGACGACCTTCCCGCGCGCAGAGTGCGGCGGAATGCTGCTTTCGGAGGTCTGCCAGAATCCCGCGCTTATGGACTGCCTGATAAATCAGACGTCGAAGGTGATCGCGCTTGACGGGCGGGATCTCCAGATTCACACGAAGCAGATTGAGCGCGGAGTCGAAAAGCTCGGAAGAATCGGCCTGATTCTGGATGTGACCGAGCGCACCGAGATTGACCGGATCAAGCAGGAATTCACGGCGAACGTTTCGCACGAATTAAAAACACCGCTGACGTCGATCTCGGGATACGCCGAGATGATCGAAAACGGCATGGCGAAGGACGAGGACATCGGGCTTTTCGCGTCGCGGATCCGTCGGGAGAGCGCGCGGATGCTGAGTCTGATTTCGGACATAATCAAGCTGTCGAAGCTCGATTCGGAGCCGGTCGACGCCGAGAGGAACGGAGTGGAGCTGAAATCGGTCTGCGCCGAGTGCCGCGATATGCTTGAAATCAGCGCGAAGCGGCAGGATGTGACGGTGAGTCTTGACGGCGAGCCGTGCGTCATAAACGGTTCCGCGCCCGAGCTCACCGAGCTTGTCTACAATCTTATAGACAACGCGATCCGCTACAACCACAGCGGTGGCCGTGTCGACGTGATATTGCGGAAGAATCCGGCGGAATACGATGGAGCGTGCGCACTCCTGACTGTATCGGACACCGGAATCGGAATTCCCGAGGAGCATCTCTCGCGGATTTTCGAGCGGTTCTACCGGGTTGACAAATCGCGGTCGAAGGAGACGGGCGGCACGGGACTTGGGCTCGCGATCGTGAAGCACGTGGCCGAGCGTCACGGCGCGAAGCTTGAGGTCGAGAGCAGGCTCGGAGAGGGAACGAAGATTAAAGTCGTGTTTTATCCGAAAAAAGCCGGGGAATGTGGAAAAAATTAAAAAAACGTTACCGAATGTGTGATTTATTTTAATGATTGCTCTTGACAAATCCGGATTTACGTGGTATAATATTATTGTATAGGTGTTTTATTTCACTGAAAGGAGAAATCGTTAATGTTAAAAAGCAAGAAACGATTCGCAGCGATGATTCTCACTGTCCTCACCGCCGCGGCACTTATGGTTCCGACGGCGGCGATCGGAGTCCGTGAAAATACACTTGAGCTTGACAAGGTAACGGTAAAGACTCTGGGCGAGGTCGGATTTGAGAATGACAGCGCGGCGATCCCCGGCGAACGCTATAATTTTTCGCTTAAACTTGAGAAGGACTGGGTGCTTCGCGGGATTGAGATTTTTGACGGCGCGAAGAATCCGATAGATTTTGACATCACCGGGATTTACAGATACAGCTTTGTTTTACCGAAGGACGGCGCAACGATTCTGACGCGCTCCGAGGATCACGGAATCGCGACACGCGCCGAGTGCGTGAAGTCGCTCTGGGAGCTTGCGGGGAGTCCGGTTGTCGACTATCTGACGCTTTTCACCGACATTGATCCCGAAGCGGACTACGCCGAGGCGATCCGCTGGGCGGCGTCCGAAAAGCTTGTGACCGACGGCGCGAAGTTCCGTCCGGAGGACGAGATCACGCGCGAGGAGCTCGCGGTCGTGATTTACCGTCTGGCGGAGAAGCTCGGACTCGAATCTGAAAGTGAGATATGCGTTCTGCCGGATTCGGTCGACCGTGCCTCGGTATCCGACTGGGCGGCCGACGCGGTCTGCTGGAACGTCACTAACGGCGTGATGGACGAGTATTCAGGCGCGGCAGGTTATTTTCTCCCGCAGGAGTCGATCACCCGGAGTGAGCTTGACGACGCGATCAGGGCTTTGATTGGTCTCACCGAGGAAGGCGAGGAATCCGAATCGGAATCGGAAGCGAAGGAAGCCGGGGAGGCTGATTTCGCGGAGGATGAAGGTATCGGGTCGGATTCTGACGCGGCTTTGGTAAAGGTTCCGTCGAAGTGTCCGTCAATAAAGCTCGGCTGGCTTTGCGGGCGCGGCTGAGACTGAACTTTGCGTACTTTTACGAAAATAGGAAGGCAGACCGCCGCGAATATTCGCGGCGGTCTTTCTTTCCGCCATTTTTTGAATGGTTACTGCGGATTTTCCCAGATCGTGACCGCGTTCTCGCAGTCGGGATCGGTGGGGCTGTCATACGGAATGTCCTTGAACGGAATCGCGACGACTCTTATGATATCCGAAGCTTCGAGCGGCTCCCTGAAATCGAAGGTCAGGTCGAAGGGGATGTTTTCGGCGTCGGTCATTGTGAGGCGGCTCTGATTATAGACCGCGGACAGATGCTTTCCGCCGTCGGAACCGTAGTATTCGAGAATATAGGTGTAGCGGTATCCGTCGTTTTCGGTGTTTTTCGCCGTGAAGATGTAGCTCTCGGCCGTCGCGAAGCCGTCGCCGGGGTTCGCGAGTTCCGCGTAGGGGACGCTGAGCTTCATATAGAGCTTGAGCGGCGTGATGGTGACCTCGTTCACCGAAAGCTCGGTCAGGCCGAACTTTTCGTCGCCGATCGTGACCTTCGTCTGAGGCGTGTAGAAGGTTTTGTCAAGGAGCGTTTCGGGGAGGGAGATTGTGAGCGGCATCAGCATCTCGCCCGAGAGCTGCTCGGCGAGGATATTCGCGCTTTTGTCGTCCGGGAATTCGAGGTCGACTGAAAGCAGTCCGCCGAGAGTGAGATAATAATCGCCGTCGGTCAGCTTATCCGCCGCGACTCTTATCTGGAAGTCGAACGAGGTGTCGCCCGGCGTGACGTCCGCGAGAATGTCGCCCGCAAGGATCGTGCGGTAGATGAGATTCTGCGAGTTTTGTTCGTCGAGGTCCGAGAGATCGGGACCCTTCTGCTCGTAGATGACGACGCCGTTCTGTTCGAGCTTTATTCCGCCGTGAAGAATGAAGCGGTAGGGGATTTCGGGGCAGTTCACCTTGAAGTCGAGGTAGTAATACTCGCCGTCGCCGTAGATTTTTTCGGCTTTAACGGTGGTTCCGCCCTCGGTCAGGCCGCCGTTAAGCGACTCGGAATGCGGGTCGACGACCTCCTCGCGGGTCGTTCCTCTCTTGAAGGCCGCGGCGAGCTTTTCAGTGAAGCTTCCGTCGCCCGGGAGTGTCGCGACGCGGATTCCGGCCAGCACTCCGGCGACGGCCGCGGCGGTCGCGAGAAGCGAGGTGATCCGGCGTCCGAAGCTGTTTTTGGGCTTATGGATCACGGGGCGTTCATTCTTTGAGACCGATTCCATGACGAGCTTTTCGACCCGGCGTTTCGAGTCGGCGGGGATGGATTTTTCCTCGATCTTCGGGAGCGTCGCGGGGTCGAGCGAGTCGATTTTTTCTTTGATGTTCATATTTTGTCCTCCTAACGTGTGATTCCGAGCGCGACGAGCTTTTCCCGGATTCCGGTTTTCGCGCGCTCAAGGCGGGTTTTGACGAACGAAGGCGTGAGGCCGAGTTCCTCGGCGATCGTCTTCACCTTCTGATCGTACCAGTAGCGGCGGGTGAAAATCTCGTCGTCGGGCGGGTCGAGCGACCTTATGACCGACGCGATCTGCTCGTTTTCGAGCCTGTCGATGACCTCCTCGTCGATCACCTGACCCGAGTCGGCGTCAAGGATCTCGGAGAGCTCCTCGGTTTCGCCGAGGAATTCATCGGGGCGCATAAGACGGAGCCGATCGGTGGCGCGGCGTTTGGCGACCGTGATGACGAAGCTTTTCGCGCCGGGCGAGGAGTCGTCGAATCCGCTTTTCCAGAGCGAGACGAAGACGTCGGCCGTGACCTCCTCGCGGTCGCGCCGGCTTTTCAGGATCCCCGAGACGACCGTCCAGACGAGATTTTCGTATTTTTTCATTAAAACTGCAAGTTCTGATTCTGTCATGGGTTAACTCCTTTTATGATAGATCATCTGATCTATTGAGTACTCACCTGTATATTCGTGTGAAAAATCGGTTTTGGCGCGGGCTATGTTAAAATAATCCAAGAAATTGAGAAAAAAATCTCTTGACTTCTCCGGGATCGTATGGTATAATTTACTCATCAATAAATGAAAGGACAGAATTCCATGATTCTACAGGAAAACATCATCGAAAAGGGTCACTACGACCTCATCGTCGCGGGCGGAGGAGTCGCGGGAGTCGCGGCGGCGGTTCAGGCGGCGCGCGCGGGAAAACACGTTCTGCTGATCGAAAAGGCGCAGAAGCTCGGCGGACTCGCCACGCTCGGACTGATCAACTATTTCGTTCCGATGTGCAACGGACGCGGAAAGCAGATCATTTTCGGCATGGCCGAGGAGATGCTGCGGATGTCGATCACCTACGGCTACGGCGGGATCGACCCGGCGTTCGAGAACGGCCGGATTTCCGATGAAAAGCTTTCCGAATACGCGGCGAAGGGCGAAAAGCCGCCGAGATATCAGACGAAATACCCGGCCGAGATCTTCGCGCTTCAGCTGACCGAAATGTGCGTGAGTAACGGCGTCGACCTGATGTTTGACAGCGTTCTCTCGGTTCCGGTGACCGAGGAGGTCGGCGGGAGGACGGTGATAAAGGGCGTTGTCATAGAGAACAAATCGGGGCGCGAATATTACACGGCCGATATGTTCGTCGACGCGACGGGCGACTGCGATCTCGTTTACCGCGCGGGGATTCCGACGGCCGAGCGCGGGAATTTCCACACCTACATCGGATTCAGAATCTCGCTTGACAGCTGCAAGAAGGCGGTCGAGACGGGGAACATAAAGAACGCGATCGGCGGCGTCTGCGGCGGCGGATCGAGTCTCTACGGCGGCGGTCATCCGGCCGATATTCCACTCTACTACGGCACGAGAAGCGAGGAAGTGAATCGGTATCTCGTGACGAATCAGCTTCAGATGCTTGAAAAGCTGAAGAAGGAGGACAGACTTTCGCGCGACGTTGTGACGCTTCCGGGAATGTGTCAGTTCCGGACGACGCGGCGGATCGAGGGCGATTACGTTCTGCGCGAGACCGACACGTACCGGCATTTTGAGGATTCGGTCGGCGCGATCAACGATTTTGACCGCCGCGACTATCTTTTCGAGATCCCGTACCGGACGCTTGTGAACCACAGGGCTGCGAATCTGATCACCTGCGGACGGACGGCGGCGGGCGACGGCTACGCGTGGGACGTGCTGAGAGTGATTCCCCCGGCGATAATTTCGGGTCAGGCGGCGGGACTTGCCTGCTCGATGGCGATCGACGGCTCGCGTGACATCTGTTCGGTTGACATAAAGAAGCTCCAGAGTTCGCTTGAGGCGGCGAACGTGATGATTCACTTTGACGACACGGACATTCCGGCAAAGAGCGATTCGACAATCGAGCATAATGACTGAATTTTCGCGCGTCGGATCCCCGAATTTAATTGTCAACCACGGTTGACAATTCATCCGGAATATGGTATAATATTATCCGGGGTGGCGGACCATCCCGGAAAGGATTTGCTGTATGAAGGTAAAAGATCTGGTATTTGTCGCGCTTTTCGCGGCTCTGACGGCGGTATTGTCGCTTATTTCGATTCCGATGCCGGGGGGAGTGCCGATAACGCTGCAAACCTTCGCGGTGGCGTTATGCGGATATATGCTCGGGATGTGGCGCGGGACGCTGGCGGTCGGTATATACATCGCGATCGGGGCGGTAGGGATTCCGGTATTCGCGGGATTCCGCGGCGGAGTTTCGGTGCTTGTGGGCGCGACGGGTGGATTCATCTTCGGGTTTTTGTTTTTCGCGCTGTTATGCGGACTCGGGATAGAAGTTTACAAGGGAAAGAATCATGTTCTCGGTACGGTTATCGCGCTGGCGATCGGGTTTTGCGGGCTGATGGTCTGCCATGTACTCGGAGGTTTACAGTTCGGCGCGGTGACGGGGCGGAAGTTCGGCGAGGCGTTTTTACTGGCTTGTCTTCCGTACATACCGAAGGACGCGGTTTCGCTTGTTTTGGCCTACGCTTTGGCGAAGGCGGTTCGGGTTCGCGCGCCGAAGCTTATCGGGGCGAAGAGCAAGGGGTAAAGGCGTCAGGGATTTTATGGGGCGGCGCGGCGTAGCCGCGCCGCTTTTTGCGCCCGCGAAGCGGGCGCGAAACTGATGTGGGGGCAGACGAATTTTTGTGGAACAGCCGCGGTTGCGAGCGGATATTCTCAAAGATGCCGACAGTGTACATCAGCGGACAACGGACGCTTACGCCCGCGAAGCGGGCGTAAGCCGGCAGGCGGCGCGAAGCGGCGTCGGCCTCGCGAAGCGAGGCCGATTGCGCGCGGAGCGCGCAACCTGCCGCCCGTTCGGCGGCGAAGCCGCCGAACGGGCTGTCCCGGCGCGGCTTTGCCGCGCCGGAACGCGCAGCGCAGGGCGTGCCCGGAGCTGCGCCTCTCACGAACGACCAGTAGTTTCAAGCGATAAACACGAGCCATCAGACTCAAGCCGTGCTTGAAATCGCCCGACTCAAACGGCGTTTGCTGTACATCCACCCCGGAATGTGGTAAAATATAGTCACGGCGGCGAAAAGCGCGGCCGTGGAAAGGATGAAAAAATGTTCGATATGAATTTTACCGGAAACAGAATCGCCGAGGCAAGGCGTAAAAACGACCTCACGCAGATGGAACTCGCCGAACTCCTCGGAGTCAGCTATCAGGCGGTCAGCTCGTGGGAACGCGGAAACACGATGCCCGACATCTCAAGGCTCCCCGAGATCGCGGAAGCACTCGGAGTCAGCGTCGACTTCCTGCTTGGCGGAGAATCGAAGGTGGCCGAGGGCGTGATAAACGGCGACCTCTCGGAAAAGGTCGAGTCGGGCGAGGTGAGCGTTGACGAGGTGGTCGAGGCGGTTCCAGTGATAAAGCCGTCCGAAATCGACGGCTTCGCGGAGAATCTGATGGGCGGAGAGAACGAAAACGCGCCGTCGCTTACCGATTTCGCGCGTCTCTTCTGCTTCCTCGGCGACGACGCGAAGGAAAAGCTTTTCAGAGCGGCTCTGAAGCGCGGGGATTTCGAAGGAATCCGCAAAATCGCTCCGTTCCTGAATGACGGGCTGATCAACGGCGCGGCGCGCGAGATCTACGAGCGGTTCGGAATTGAGGCGGTCCGCTCGATCGCTCCGTTCCTTGAAAAGGAGACAATTGACGGGCTGGCGCGTGAGATTTACGATAATTCCGGAATCGAGGCAATCCGTAAAATCGCGCCGTTCATCGGGAACGAAAAGCTCCGCGAGATCGCGAAGCTCGAAGCCCGAAAGAATGGAGTCAATTCGATAAATCCGATCGCGTCGTTTCTGGACGCGGATTTCATCGGAGAGCTTCTGACGGAGATGTACAGATAAGGTCCCGATCGGATATTAAGGCAAAGGGCGGGCGGCGTTGTCACTCGCCCTTTCTTGCGAAATTTCCCGGGCTTTCGCCCATGAACGTCCGGAATACCCGGCTGAAATACGCCGTGTCGGGGATTCCGACAAGCTCGGCCGCTTCGCTGACCGTATATTCGCCGTCGGACAGGAGTTCGGCGGCTTTTTTCGCGCGCAGATAGTTCCGGTAGCGTATCGGCGACATTCCCGCGTATTTGAGGAATTCCGCGCGGAAACGGCTGTCGCACATCCGGCAGAGCTTCGCCAGATCCGAAACGTTCACGTCGCTCGTAAAATTGTTTTCGAGATAGATTATCGCCGGGGAAATATCGGCGTGCGTGTTTTTCAGCCCGACCTTGACCTTTTCGACCGTCGCCAGCTGCAAAAGCTCGAAGAATAGCGACCACGACTTCATGTTGCTCGCGATTCCGCCGCGCGTCCGCGTCGTCCAGATTCTGCGCATCAGATCTGACGTGACGTCGCTGTGATCCATAAGAATATGCTCGATCCGGTCGGAGAGCGAGAATTTTTCGCCGCTTCGGTTCTCGGCCAGCGAAAAGATCACCGAATAATACGAAATCTCCTCGCTCTTCCAAGCCGAAGAATATGTACAATCGGCCGGGAGATACAGAAGGTCGCCGCTTGTCAGCGTCATTGTGTCGTAGCCGTCCTCGGTGATCGTGAAGATTCCTTCATCTATATAATAGAACCTGTCGTACGGACGCAGGCTTTTGTGGCAGCGATAGGTGCGCTGCGGCGTTTCGAGCGTCGTTGATACATTGAAATACGTCAGGTGAAAATCAATTCCGCTGAGCTCGTTAAAGTCGTGGATTCTCATTTTTTCCTCCAAAAAAGTTCTTCCGTATCATATTATACAAATAAAATGTCGGATTGTCAATAGCTTTTTTCCGGAATCTGTGGTATAATATAAAAAAACATCGCGGCGGGATTCTGATTTTAATCCTCATCCCGCCCGGAACGGAGAAATTTTATGAATTTCAGCTGCTGCGTCGACATGATGTACCCCGGCCTTTCACTCCGCGAAAAGATCCTCGCGGCAAGATCCGACTCGGTCGGCGCGATCGAGTTCTGGCGGCTCTTCAACAAGGATCTCGATCGACTCAGAACCACCCTCGAAGAAACCGGGACACGCGCCGTCCTCTGCAATCTCGACTCGCGCGACGAAAATCTCTCGGCCGCGCTGATGCGCGGAATCCTTTCGCACCGGAGAACCGACGACTTTGTCGCCGCGATCCATGAGTCGGCTCCAGAAATGCGGAAGTTAGGGATAAAGAACGCGATCGTCCTCGCCGGAGACGTTGATCCCGAAATCGGGTTCCCCCGCGCGCTCGAAAACATCCGCGAAACGCTCAGAATCGGCGTAAAAGCCGCCGCGGACGAGGGAATCGGTCTCGTTCTCGAACCGCTGAACACATACGACCGCGCGTCGTACGTCCTGCCTTACAGCCGCGACGCGTTTGAAATCGTTCGCGAAATTAACAGCCCCGCGCTGAAGGTTCTGCTCGACCTCTATCACACACAGCGGATGGAGGGGAATCTAATATACACGCTCGAAAGGGAGATTGACTTCATCGGGCATTTCCACGTCGCGAACTCGCCGTACCGCTGCGAGCCGGACTTCGGCGAGATCAACTACCGCGCGGTCTTCGACGCGATTGAAAAATCGGGTTACGCCGGATATGCCGGCTTCGAATACAGACAGAAAAACGCCGGGTTTTCGCTCGGAGAATGGATAAACGGAGGAAAATAAAATGGGAATCAGAATCGGAATCGTGGGCTTCGGCGAATTTTCGCAGTCATTTCTGAAGCTCTTTCTGACGCATCCGGACATTGAGCTTGTCGTCGGCGCGGAATTCATGCCGGAACGCCGCGAGGAGGTCAGAAGAAAGTTCGGACTCGAAAGGATCTACGACACCTACGAGCATATGCTTGAAGCCGAGCCGGAGCTTGACAGCGTCGCGATCTTCACACAGCGCCACCAGCACGGGCCGATGGTCATAAAGGCTCTCGAACTCGGGAAGAACGTCTTTTCGGCGGTTCCGCTGTCCTGCGACGTTGACGAGGCGTTCCGGATCATTGACCTTGTCGAGAAAAAGCGGCTGATCTACATGGCGGCCGAGACCTGCTACTATTTCCCCTGCGCGATCTGGTGCCGCGAGCATTATAAGACCGGGCAGTTCGGGCGGTTTGTCTACGGCGAGTCGCAGTATTACCACGATATCACCGAGATGTTCGGGTCGTTCGCGGGCTCGGGCGGAAGCGAGTGGAAGCGGATCGCGGGGATTCCGCCGATGTATTATTCGACGCACTCGATGTCGATGATGTTCCTCTCGATCGGCGAGCGTCCGGTCGAGGTGACCTGCATGGGCTTCGAGGACGACATCGGCGACGGAATCTACGGCAAGGGGATGAACGACTGGGACAATCCGTTTTCGAACGAGTCGGCACTTTTCAAGATGTCGGGCGGCGGAATCGCGCGGATCAACGAGTTCCGGAGATGTGGCACGAACAAGCCGTCGTCCTACATCACGAGTCTTATTGGCACGAAGGGAAATTATATGTGCAACGGAATGCACCACACCTTCACCTACGGTAACGTCTTCGGCCAGACGCCGCGCGTCGAGTACATATCGGACGAGATCAACTCGATTTATTACACCGGGAACAAGTCGCGTCTCGATCCGAATCTCGACCCGGTGAAGTATTCGTGTCACGTCGGATTCGCGCCGGTGCATGATCTTTCGAGGCTTCCGGGCGTTTACCGCGAGCTTCAGAAGGAGAAGAATCTGATGTCGAGTCTCGGCCACGGCGGCTCGCACCCCTTCCTTGTCGACGATTTCGTCCGCGCGGTGATGAGCGGGAAGCTCCCGCCGAACAATGTCTGGGACGCGGCGGCCTGCATGATTCCGGGCGTGATCGCACACGAGTCGGCGATGCTGGGCGGAAAGACGCTGAAAATCCCCGAGATCGGCCACGCGCCGGATTGGTGGGAGAAGATCGACTATTCCGAGCGGAAGTACGAGTGAGTTTTGCGGATGAGCCGCCGGGAGCTTCGCTCCCGGCGGACGCGGCGGCTTTGCCGCCGCGATAAAGCTGGGGCGGCGGCCGCCG
>CAKSVM010000010.1 GCA_934503195.1 uncultured Eubacteriales bacterium | reverse complement strand
ACCTGCCGCCCGGCCGTGGCCGAAGGCCACGGCCGGGCCCGTTCCGGGCGCGGCGAAGCCGCGCCCGGAACACGCGGCGCGAGGCTCTGCCTCGCGTCGCGCGGTACAACCTCGAAATGAACCGAAATCCTACCCCCTGCGCACTCTCAGATTCACGAGGACAATCCCGGTGGCGACGGCGAGGAGCGAGAACATGATCCGCGGCGTGAAAATATTCTCCGAAAGCAGCACCGCCGACGCGAGGACGCCGAAGACCGGAACCGCGAATTTGTAGACCGTCACCTCGCTGACCGGATTGTACTTCAGCAGAATCGACCAGACGACATAGGCCGCCGCGATCGAAAACGCGAGGTAAACAAGCACCCCGAACGCGGCCGGACTCCGCGGCGAAATTCTCCCGTCCGAAAGAATTCCGACGGCCGTCAGCACGATTCCGCCGAGGAGCTGCTGACATCCGGTCGAGGTGATCGGATCGAGCGTCTTCGAGAGCCTGCGGCTGAGAATGTACCCGACCGCCGCCGAGCAGGACGACGCGATGATCGCCGCCGTTCCGAGCGAAAAACCGAATTTCAGTCCGTCGAGGTTGATGAAAACCAGCCCCGAAAAGCCGATCAGGCATCCGAGAATCTTGTAAAGAGACATATGTTCATTTTTGTCGGCCAGCGGCAGTAAAAGCACGAGCAGAAACGAGCCGAGCTGATTCAGCACCGAGCTGACCGATCCGGAAAGCTCGGCCAGCGCGATGTAGAGAAACGCGTACTGTAGCACCGTCTGGAAGAGCGAAAGCAGCGCGATTTTGTGAAATTCCGCGCGGATTTTTTTTATTTCGATCCCGCCTGTGAAATTTTTGCAGATAAGGATCAGAATTCCGGCGAGAATGAATCTGAGTCCGGCGAAAAAAATCTTGTCGGGGACGGTTTTCACCGAAAAAAGCGCGTATCCCGTCTTCGTGACGCTGAATCCGCAGCCCCACAAAAACGCGCAGATCAGCGCGAAAATCGGCAGAAGCCGTTTTTTTGAGATCAGTTTTTCCATACAATTCCTCGAAAAATTCATTACCATAATATGATACCACAAATCCGCGAATTTGGGAATGGGCAGTTTTGACCGAAAAGTAGGAAATCATGACACAGCGTATTGACGCGGCGGTAAAATTGTGGTAAAATAATAGAAAATAACGGAGGGCAAGATGAATATTTACAAATTTCCGCTGATCGATAACATCATGCCGGGCGAGGACATCGACGTCCGCGTCAAGGACCGGACGACCGAAAACGCTCACCCGAGGCAGGGGCAGCCCCACACGCACGATTTCATCGTCCTCTCTTACATGAAATCGGGCGAATGTATACAGTTTGTCGATGGCGTCGAGTACCGCACGAAGCGCGGCGATCTCCTTTTCATCGGCATGGGTCACACGCATCAGGTGAAAATCACCGAGCACTGCGTCTACATCAATATCCTCCTGACGCCGAAATTCTGGAGCGAGGAACTCAAAAATGTCGATAATTTCCAGTCGATCTTCGCGCTTTCGATCTTCGGCGAGTTCAAGGGGAAGTGCGATCAGGTAAGCCCGATGATTTCGTTTCAGGGCGGGCAGATCGCCGAGGTCGAGTCGATCATCGACAAGATGCTCGAAGAATTCAACGCGCGCGAAATCGGCTACCGCGCGATACTCAAATGCTACACGCAGATAATCCTGACCAAGATCATGCGCGGATTCTCGACCGCTAACCGCTACGCCGCGCTGACTCTCGGCGACGCGATGAAGGGGATCATCGACTACATCGACGTCAATCTCGGCAAGCACCTGACCCTCTGCGAGCTCGCCGAAAACTGCTGCTACAATCCGAGCTATTTCTCGCGGATTTTCAAGGAATGCTTCAAAATGCCGTTCAGCGAGTACCTTCAGAAGCGGCGGATCAGAACCGCGATGGAGCTTTTGAGACGCGGACAGACGGTCGACGCCGTGATGGAGCAGGTCGGCTACCGCGACAAAAAGAGCTTTTACCGCTATTTCAAAAAAATCGCCGGGATGACTCCGGCCGAGTTCCGGAAGTCAGATCTGGTTATTATCACAAATGAGGAGCAAAAATGAAAGCGATTATTGTAAACGATGACAAATCTCTCGTCTGGGGCGAGGCCCCCGATCCGATTCCCCGCGACGGAGAGGTGATGATTGAGATCTATTTCGCGGCCTGCAACCGCGCTGACGTTTTGCAGCGGGCGGGGAAATATCCGTCGCCCGAGGGCTGGCCGAATCGGATGGGGCTTGAGGTTTCGGGCGTGATTTCGGAGTCGAAGTCTGAAAAATTCCGCGTCGGCGACCGCGTCTGCGCGCTTCTTGGCGGCGGCGGATACGCCGAAAAGGTCGCGTGCCCGGCCGGACTCGTGATGCCGATCCCCGACGGCGTGTCGTTTGAGGCGGCCGCGGCGATCCCCGAGACCTTCGCGACGGCGCATCTGAATCTCGTTTTCGAGGCCGGAATCAAGGCGGGCGACACCGTCTTCATCGCGGCCGGGGCGAGCGGACTCGGATCGGCGGCAATTCAGGTCGCGAAGCATTTCGGCGCGAAGGTGATCACGACGGTCGGCTCGGACGAGAAGGCCGGATTTGTCAAAAAGCTCGGCGCGGACATCGCGGTCAACCGCAGAACCGGCGATCTTTCGGCCGTCCTCGACGAAAATCCGGTCGATATTTCGCTCGACTGCGCGGCGGGAAGCGATTTCGGTAAGAATTTCCTCAAGATGAACCGCGGCGGACGCTGGATCATCGTCTCGACGCTGGCCGGCGAGGAGTCGGACATCAACCTGCGCGGCGTCATGAAAAAGGGACTGAAGCTCATCGGTTCGACGCTCAGAAGCCGTTCGAACGCGATGAAGGAACAGGTTCTCGCTTCGCTCATGAAGGAATATTACGCCGATTTTTCGTCGGGGAAGATGGCTCCGGTGATAAGCGGAGTCTTCCCGGTCGAGGAAGCCGAACGCGCGCACGAGTTCCTGAACGGCGATCACACCGGAAAGGCGGTATTAAAAGTACATGGATAAGATACGTATCGGACAGATTGGAATCGGTCACAATCACGGCGAGGCGAAGATGAACGCCTTCCGGAAATTCCCGGAGCTTTTCGAGATCGTCGGCTGGTGCGAGGAGGACGAGGAGTGGGTCGAAAAGCGCGGAAATCTCCCGGCGTATCAGGGAATTCCGCGGCTTTCGAAGGCCGAGCTGCTCGACTCCTGCGAGGCGATGCTCATCGAGACCGACGTGTGGAAAATGATGCCCGCGGCGCAGGAATGCGTGGATCGGAAAATTCACATTCATCTCGACAAGCCGGCCGGGGAGGATTTTTCGGAGTATGAAAAAGTCATCCGCACGGCCGAAAAAAATCATCTGATCGTCCAGCTCGGCTATATGTACCGCTGCAACAACGCGGTTCAGTATATTCTGAAAAAGGTGCGTTCGGGCGAGCTCGGAAAGGTGCTGATGGTCGACACCGATATGTGTACCGAGCATTCGGTCGATTTCAGAAAGTGGCTCGAGCATTTTAAGGGCGGCGATATGTACATTTTCGGCTCGCATCTCATCGATCTCGTGCTGCTTTTGCAGGGCGAGCCGACGGCGATTCATCCGTTTCTGTCGAAAACTCATCTCGGCGGAACCGATTCGTACGATTCGACGCTCGCGGTTCTCGAATATCCGTACGGGTCGTCGACCGTCCGCGTCACGTCGAACGAGCCGGGCGGGTGGACAAGACGTCAACTCGTCGTCGTCTGCGAGGGCGGAAGCTTTGAGGTCAAGCCCTTCGAGAGTCCGACGAAGCTCTATTTCACCCCCGCGAACGCGAACACGGCTTACAGCTTTTACCAGAACGAGATAAAACTTCCTGAAATGACCGGGCGGTACGATCAGATGGCGAAGGATTTCTATTCGTACGTCCGCGAGGGAGTTGAAAATCCATTTAGTTACGACTACGAACTGACGCTCCACAAGTGGATTCTGAGAGCGTGCGATTTACTTTGACGGAGGATGCTATGAAATTTGAGAACATGACCGCGCTCGTCACGGGCGCGGGCGGAAATATCGGCGGGGCGATCGCGAAGCGTCTCGCGGCGGGCGGCGCGAAGGTCGCCGTCGTCGACTTCTCGGCCGAAACGGCGGGGAGAGTCGCCGACGAAATCGTGAAGGCGGGCGGAGTGGCGAAGGCTTTCGTCTGCGACGTCAGGGATTTCGCGGCGGTTCAGGGCTGCTTTGCTTCGGTCGTCGAAGAATTCGGAAATGTCGACATTCTCGCGACGGCGGCGGGCGGCTCGACGAGATCTAAGATCACGACCCTCGCGAAGCAGTCGCCCGACGTGATCCTCGACAACATCGGCGTCAATCTCTTCGGCGCGATGTGGTTCGCCAAGGAAATGGCGGCGCGTCTCGAGGAGCGGGGCGCGGACGGGCGGATCATCTTCGTCGCGTCGATCCTCGGGCTTCAGGGGCGCGAGGGCTGCGTTGAGTATTCGGCGGCGAAGGGCGGAATAATTTCCATGTCAAAGGCTCTGGCGAAAGAACTCGGGCATCTCGGCGCGACGGTCAACTGCGTCTCGCCGGGGCTTGTCAACCGTCCGGGCGACAATTCGGACGTCCGGTCGACGAACTTCCTCGGGAAGTACTGCACGGCCGAAGATATCACCGACGCGGTCGAGTTTCTGGCGTCGGATTCGGGAAGGTTTATCACCGGACACAATCTGATCGTCGACGGCGGTCGGTGTCTCGGGTTGAAAGGCGTTCATTGAAAGTTTACAAAAGGAGATCATCATGAAACGGTTTTTATCACTGGCACTTTTCCTTTCACTCATTTTAGCGTCCTGCGGCGGAACGGCGGCTGAAAATCCGACGACGACCCCGGCCGACACGACGGCCGAGGCTGAGCCGGACGACGGGTTCGTCAAGGATTCGCTTCCCGAGCTGAATTTTAACGGCGACGAGGTAAGCTGGTTCTGCGGCGACTATTCGTCGGCCTATTTTGACGACATTTACGCCGGGGAGCAGAACGGAAATCTCGTCAACGACGCGGTTTACGGCGCGCGGCAGAAGGTTGAGGAGCGGCTTAAAGTCAAGCTGAATGTCGAACGCTACGAATTCGTCTGGGCGGGAGTTTCGGATTACAACAGCATGATAAAGTCGATGGTCATGTCGGGCGACACAACCTACGACGCGTATGTCGGCTACACGCTCGTGCCGCTGATCATCGAGGGCGGGTATTTTTCGGATCTTTCGCAGAGTAAATATCTCGATCTCGACAAGCCCTGGTGGAATCGGGACTGCCGCGAGCTGATGCCGGGCGACTCGGTCTGGTTCGTCACGGGCGACGCGACGATGTCGCTCATCAAGCACTCGCTCTGCGTCTATTTCAATCAGGATCTGATGAATTCGCTCGGGAAAACCGAGAATATGTACGACGTCGTCCGGAGCGGAAAGTGGACGCTCGACACGCTTGAGTCGATGATAAGGGACACTTATTCGGATCTCAACGGCGATTCCAAGGCCGACGCGGACGACCGCTACGGACTCACTTTCGGCGATTTCAATAAGTTCCGCATGATGTCGTCGGCGATGAACGTCGATATGTACACAAAAACGAAGGACGGATACGAGCTGACCTTCATCAGCGAGCGGACGAGCGACGTCTTCACGCGGCTTCAGAAGCTGATCCGCGAGAACGAAAACGTCAGAAAGCCGGGCGGAAACGATGATTCGAACACCGAAGCGTTCGCGTCGTTCGGCGGAAACCGCGTCTCGAAGGCCTTCACGGCCGGAAATTCGCTCTTCACGGCGTCGCTGGTCGGCGACGCGGCGAGCGTGCTTGACAACTCGAAGTTCAGCGTCGGAATGATTCCTTTCCCGAAGTATGACGAGAATCAGGACGATTATTACACGTCGGCGCAGAGATTCGCGCACATCTACATCCCCTCGACGGTTGTCGGCGGGCAGAACGACCGCGCGGGCGCGGTTCTCGAAGCGTGGGCGTCGGAGTGCTACCGCTCGGTGATGCCGACCTACTTCGAGACGAGCCTGAAGACGCGTTATTCGAACGACAACGACATGGCGGCGATGTTCGATCTGCTCCGCGCGAACACGAAAGTCGAGTTCGGAACGGTGTTCACGACGGTACTTCCGCTCAACTGCGAGCTTTTCAAGCAGGTAGTTTACGATTTCAACTTCGCGAGCGAGACCGAAAAGCTCCGCGAAAAGACCGAGACGCAGCTGACTGAGCTGGTCGCGGCTCTGAACGGCGAGAAATAAGCGAAAAAAAGATCCGCGCGGGCGGATCTTTTTTTCGCGTGTGATCGGTTGTTTCGCGGGGCCGCGGTCGCGGCGGAAAGCAGTAACGCGGATCCGCGCGGGCTACGGGCGCGGAGATGATTTGAATCGGCGTTCCGTCAGGGCTTCAGACGGCCGTCGGTCTCGGCGATGACCGCGCCGAGAGCTTTGGCGCGGGAGGCTTCCTCGGGCGTGGTCAGGAGCCAGACCGCGAATTTTCCGACTTTCCTGACCATTTTGGCGTAATTTTCGTCGGCCGGTGGCGTCTTGTTCCAGCTCGTGATCTGATTGTCAAAGCGCATCCAGACCCAAAGCTTGTCGGGTGAGACGAGCTTTGACAGTGCGTTCAGCGATTCCTCCGACACGACGCCATCGAAATGGACGTCGGCCATCGGAAGACGTTTTGTCAGCTCCTCGACCTCGCTGATTTTCGAGCAGGTGATTCCGAATCCGATGCCCGACTTTCCGAGGGCTTCGAACATCTTTCCGCGGTCGGCGGGGCTGTGCGTCCAGAGGACGTTGTCGAATTTGAGCGGAATCTCCGCTTCCTTCGCGAAGTCGATGATCTCGTCGAGCGTCGGGATTCTTTCGCCTTTGAACTTTTCGCCCTTATGGAGTCCGGCGTCGAGCTGTTTGACCTCGTCGAGCGTGAGGTCGGAGATCTTCGTCTCCTTTTCGAGCGGCGAGCCGTCGGGATTTCTTCCGGTGCGGTTCAGTGTCGGGTCGTGGAGCGCGACGCAGACGTGATCGGCCGTGAATTTCGTGTCGAGTTCGATCATCGAGTAGCCGAGTTCCTTCGCGGCACGGAAGGCCGCGAGCGTGTTTTCGGGATAGTCGGACGAGACGCCGCGATGGGCTTCGAGTTTCAGTTCCATTTTTTACTCCTGTTCTATCGTGATTCCGGCGGAAATCCGTGAAATGTCGGCCGGGAGCGGGGGATTCGTGCCCTCGCGCAGGCAGGCGGCCGTTCCGAAGGCCGACGCGATCCGGAGCTTCGACTCGTCGTCAACTCCGAGCGTCGTGGCGGCGATGAATCCGGCGATCATGCTGTCGCCCGCGCCGATTGTCGAGACCGCGTCGATTTTAGGCGGCGTCGCGCGGTAAATTCCGCTATCGGTGACGAGGATCGAACCCTTCGCGCCAAGGCTGACCGCGACGTTTCCGATGCCGTCGGCGTGGAGATTCTTCGCGGCGGCGAGCATTTTTTCGTCGTCGAGTTTACCGAAATAGGCTTCAAGCTCCTCGTCGTTCGGCTTGATGAGCCACGGTTTGATTCTTCGGAGCTGGTCGAGCGTGATCGACTTCGAGTCGATGACGACCTTTGCACCCGAATCGACGAGCTTTTTCAGAAATTCCCCGGCCTCGTCGGGAGTGACGCCGCCCGGAAGGCTTCCGGTGAAGGTCACGATGTCGTTTTCACTGGCGTCGAGGATTTCTTCGACTTTTGTCAGAAGTCCCGGCGCGGAGAAACCCCTGAACGAGAGCCGCGTTTCATCGCCCGACGCCGGGTGGATCGTGATGTTCTCGCGGATCCGGCCGGGAACCGCGATCTCGGTGAAATCCAGCTTTTCGCGGCGCAGACCCTCTCGGAAATCGGCGGCGTTTTCGTCGCCCGTGACGACGAGCGCGCGGTTTTCGATCCCGTTCGCGGTCAGCGCGCGGGAGATGTTGATGCCCTTGCCGCCAACGTCGCGCGTGACCTTTTCGGCGAGGTTTTCGTGTCCGGCTTTGAATTCTTCAAGCGTCGCGTGGACGTCAAAGGCCGGGTTAAGCGTCAGTGTGATGATCATTTCGTTTCCTCCGTGAAGTTTTCGAGAAGGTAATCCTCGGCCGCCTGGCACCAGAGGCCGCCGTTCGATTTGACGATTTCGTCGAGCTTTTTGAATCTCGGGTCGGTTTTTCCGAGCTTTTCGAAGTCGTCGAGCGAGATCAGCGGGAGCTTTAAGTGGTTGTAGCAGACCTTTTTCGCCCCGGTCGGCTTTTCCATCGCGAAGATCGTGTCGGCGTAGGAGTTGATTCCGAGGATGTGCGAGACCATGATCGACGGGTCGATGACGCCGGTTTCGATGAGCTTTATCGTGTCGACCGTGTCCTCGGGGATCGATCCGGCCGTGCCGACTATATGGATTCCGTCGTAGTGGATCCGGTAGAGGTTGATTCCGGCCGTGAGTCCGTGGTCAGCGGGACCCGCGAAGAAGTTTATACAGCCGTCCTCGGCCGCGATTTCCCCGGCGAGCGTGAAGAGGCCTCCGACCGGGACCATGACGAAAATGTCGTCGAATCCGCCGTCCGAAAGCTCGCGGAGAGCCTTGGCGGGATCCTCCATGCCCGACGTGTTGACGTAGACGAGCCTTGCGCCCGACTTCGCGGCCTTTTCTGGCGTGAACTTTCTCGCGGCGAGGTCGAGTCTTTCCTTATTTATATCGACGACGGCGACGAGCGAGGATTTCGCGTAAGCGGCGGCGAGGGCGGCCGTCGCGAGTCCCATCGGACCCGCTCCGCCGAGGATCGCGAGCTTTCCGCCGACCTTCGCGCCGTCGGTGCGGACGTAATTTTCGTAATCGGTGTGATAGAGTCCCTTGAAGCCGCGCAGAACGCAGCCGATCGCCTCGACGAGCGAGCCCTTGTACCAGCCCTCTCCGTCAAACGGAAGCAGGCATCCGCGCTCCAGAACGATCTCGGGGACGAGGGCGTAGGTCGCCGCGCCGCCGACGCAGGGGTAGGAATAGCCCGGGTCGTGTCCGTTCTCAAGCTTGAGGGCGGGCTGGATGATGACCTTCTGGCCGACCTTCCACTTGTCCTTCAGGTTTTCGCCGACCTCGACGATCTCGCCGCACATCTCGTGGCCGATGATGACGGGGTTTTTGTCGACGTCGTCGGGGACGCGCTTGTGGTTCTTGCCCTGCTTCACGGCCTTGTAGGTCGACTGGCAGAGCGAGTCGGTCATGACGCGCATGAGGACTTCGTTCGCTCCGGTCTTCGGAAGCTTAAAGGTTTCGAGCCTCAGATCGTTCGCGCCGTATAATCTTACCGCTGTGGTTTCCATTTTTCTGAAATCTCCTTGACAAATCATTTGGAATATGCTAAAATAATGATAGCACAAATTTCGCGATCAGTCAAGTACCGCCGGGAATGTTGATAAATAATCATTTTTGGTGACGGAATAATCATAAATAATCAGGAGAAACGATCATGACGATCACCGAACGACAGCAGTTAATAATGCGGCTCATCGCCGAGGATGAGAATATCAGCGTCCGGAAGCTTTCCGAGAGTCTTTTTGTCAGCGAGCCGACCGTGCGGCGCGACCTCACCGAGCTCGAGAAGCGCGGGCTTTTGACCAAAGTCTACGGCGGCGCGCGGCTGACGCGCGAGGGAATCGCGCCCGACGCCGAGATTCCGTTTCTGCTGCGCGAGCGCGAACGCTCCCCGGTCAAGGTCGAGATGGGGCGGCGGGCGGCGTCGCTTGTCCGCGACGGGATGGTGATCATGATGGACGGCTCGACGAGCGCGTACAATGTCGTGCCGTTCCTCTCGGACTTCAAGGATCTCGTCGTCGTGACGTCGGGCGCGAAGACGGCCGTCGCGCTGGCTGAGCGGAACATCAGCACCTATTCGACCGGCGGGCGGATGATCATCCATTCGTATTCTTACGTCGGCGAGGAGGCCGAGGAGTTCGCGCGGAAGATCAACGCCGACATTCTGTTCTTCTCCTGCCGCGCACTGTCCGAGAAGGGTCTGATGACCGACGTCTCGGTCGAGGAGGTGAATCTGCGGCGGGTGATGCTACGCTCGTCGAGGAAAAAAGTTCTGCTCTGCGACTCGTCAAAGCTCGGGAAGACCTGCTTTTACACGCTCGGCTCGGTCGACGAGCTTGACGAGGTGATCTCGGACGTGCCGCTCGATTTCTCAAAGTAGTTTGTTTTTTGATAGTTTAGGTTTGTTTTTAGTATGGAAATTCCTGAAAAATCGGTGTATAATAGACTTACACTAATTTGTAAAGGAGAAATTCCATGATGTCTAAGAAAACGCTATTTAAGGTTGTTTTCACGCGAAAAAATGCCATATATCCAAGCCTTTTTCGCGTGAAAACTCCATCCATTAAGCTTATTCCCATGCTTCTTCGCTCGCAGGCGGCTTTCCTTGCCGCTCTGCTCCTTTTACCGACTCTCGCCTCGTGCGGCGGAGAGTCACAGAATCCCGAAACAACGACTCAGAGCGGCGGAACGTCGGCCGACGTCACCTCGGCGGCCGAGGAGAATTCACTCGATGTGAAGGATCTCGGAAAGAAGAATTTCAACGTCCTTATCCGCACCGAGTACACCTATGAGTTCGACATCGCCGAGGAAAACGGCGAGCCGGTCTCTGACGCGATCTACCGCCGGAATCAGAACGTCTCTGACAGGTACAACTGCACGTTCACGTGGACGAACGCCTCGGGCGACTGGAACAACCACACGCAGTTCCAGAATCTCATCCACAGCTCGGTCATGGCCGGGGACGGCGCGTATGATTTCGTCGCCTGCGATCAGTCATATCTGCCGACGAACATTATGAACGGCGATCTTCTCGATCTCCGCTCGCTCCCTTACCTCGCGCTCGACGAGGTCTGGTGGACGAAGGAAGGAATCGAGGCTCTGTCGCTCAACGGCCGCTGTTTCATGGCAGGCGGAGACATTTCGCTCTCGATGCTCGAGGGAATCTTCTGTATGTACTTCAACAAGACGGTCGCGGATAACTTCAAGACTCCCGATCTCTATCAGCTCGTGCGCGACGGAAAGTGGACTCACGCCAGGATGATGGAGGTCACGAAGGGGATGTATTCGGATCTCAACAGCAGCGACACGGCCGACGCCGCCGACCGCTTCGGAATCACGGCGCAGAAGACGAGAACGCGTCCGTTTGTCGTCACCTATGACACGCCGACGATCGGAACCGACGACAAGGGTCGTCCGTCGCTGATCTGGTACAACGATCACACGGTCGAGGTCGTCGACACGCTCGTTGACACGCTTCACGGCAACAACGACGTCTATTTCGGCGAGACGGCCGACTCGATGAACGTCTTCACGAGCGGAAACGCGCTGCTTTACTGGGACGTCCTGAAGTCGGCAGAGAATCTCCGCGCGATGAAGGACGACTTCGGAATTATTCCGTATCCCAAGTTCGATGAGAATCAGGAGAATTATCTCACGACCTCGTCGTCGATCTCGATGATCGCGATCCCGGTTTCGGCTGACGATCCCGACTCGTCCGCGCTCATTATCGAGGCTCTCTGCCGCGAGGCGCATGATCTCGTCACCCCGGCCTTCTATGAGCGCGCTCTGAAGGGCAAGTACGCGCGCGACGAGAATTCGGCCGAGATGATCGACTTCATCAGAAGCACGCTGACCTTTGATTTCGGCTGGGTAAACTCGCTCGTCTCGGCGGTCTCGGGCGCGCAGTATCAGACGATGATCACGAACGGCGACAAGAATTTCGCGTCGTATTACGACGCGAACAAGACCGCGATCAACAAGAAGCTTTCCGAATCTTTTGAAAAATACTACGAATAAGGAGAAATGAAAATGAAAAGAAATCTTCGCTCCACGGCGGCTCTTCTGGCCGCGCTCTTAATGATCCCGACAATCGCCTCCTGCGGCGACAAGGGCGGATCGGTCACGACCGACGCTCCCGGAACCGCTGAGGTGACCGGCTCGGAGGAGACCACCGAAAAGCCGCTCGAAGTCCGCGATCTCGGCGGGCGCGACATCAACATCCTCATCCGCACCGAGTGGAACTATGAGTTTATGGTCGACGAGGAGTCGGGCGACACGGTTTCCGACGCGATTTTCCGCCGCAACTCGGCCGTCGAGGACAAGTACAAGTGCAATCTGAATTTCATCGACTTCGCCGGAAACTGGGCGAATCACGACGCCTTCACGAACACGATTCACAACTCGGTTCTCGCCTCGGACGGCGCGTTTGACTTCATCGCCGGCTATCAGGCCGTCCTCACGACAAACATCCAGAACGGCGATCTGATGAACCTCTACGACGTTCCGAATCTGAATCTCAAAGCCTCTCACTGGACTCAGGAGGGAGTCGACGCGCTGACCTACAACGGCAAGTGCTATGAGGTCGGCGGCGACATCGCGGTCTCGCTTCTCAAGGGCATCAACTGTATGTTCTACAACAAGAAGCTCGCCGAGGACTACTCCGCGCCCGACTTCTACAAGCTCGTTGACGACGGAAAGTGGACGATCGACAAGGTTCTCGAAGTCTCGAAGAACGTCTACAAGGATCTCGACGGAAACGGCACGAAGGACGAAAACGATCAGTACGGCTTCGCCTCTTATAAGGTCTACACGCGAAACTATGTCGTCTGCTTCGAGACGCCGACGATCACCGACGGAAAGCTCTCGTGGAACAATGAGCATACCGTTTCTGTCGTTGAGAAGGTCGTTGATATGTTCAACAACAATCCCGACGTCTACTACGCCCAGAAGGACGCCGATGTGAACAAGATCTTCTCCGAGAGCCGCGCGCTCCTGATGCATTCGGTTCTCGGAGCCGCCGAGACGATGCGCGCGATGGAGGACGATTTCGGAATCCTCCCGCTCCCGAAGTGGGACGAGAATCAGGAATCCTACCGCACGACGACCTCGAACGAAGTCTCGATGATGTGCGTTCCGGTCACCGCTCCCGCTCCCGACGTTTCTGGTCTGATTCTCGAAGCTATGTGTGCCGAGTCGACCGAGACGGTCGCGAAGGCCTTCTATGAGACGGCTCTCAAGGGCAAGTACGCGCGCGACGAGGATTCGCTCCGCATGATCGAGCTCACGAGAAGCGTCCTGACCTTCGATTTCGGCGCGGTAAGCTCGCTCGCTACGGCAGTTTCGGGCGCGCAGTACGAGACGATGATCACGAACAACGACAAGAATTTCGCCTCGTGGTACGCTTCGAGCGAGGAGAACATCAAGAACAAGGTTTCGGCTTATCTCGAAATCTTCAGCAAGTAAATTTTCCGGCGGCGCCGCTTTCTGCCATGACGCGGATCGCGGTGCCGCGATTCATTTGAGGAGAAAAAAGATTTGAAAAAGACCAAGACACTGATTCTCGGCGCGACGGCCTTCGCCTGCGGACTCTCCGGAGTCCTGACGGATTTTATTGTCGCGTCGGAAGACACGTCGCCCGGCGGGGAATTCGCCGACGCGATGGTAAATCATCCGGTCGACGTGAAGTCGCTCGGAGCGGCGGGGAAGGGAATCGCCGACGAGCTTGTCTCGCGCGGATGTCTCGACGACTCGGGGCGGATTCATATCCTCGCGCTGTCGGGGGTGTTCGCGAAGAGATTCTACGACTCGGGACGCGAAATCCTCTTCTCGACCTTCCCGGTCTCGATCGAGAGGACGTCGGACGGATTTCTGACGACGCTTTTCTCGTCGGTCGACGGGTATATTCAGGTGCTTTCCGAGAGGGTGATCGACACGCGCGCCGACGATTCCGACCTTCACGGCGCGAAAAAGACCTTCGGGCTGATGCTCTCAGGGAGCGTCGATCCGGGGAAAATCTCCGGCGCGAAGGTTACCCGCGGGTATTTTGACGACGAATATGTGCTTCGTTTTGAGGTTCCGGCGGAATTTTCGGTTCCCGACGCCGAAAAATTCGCGGACGGGTGGCTTCGTGAGAATCATTCGTCACTTGGGGGAGCGAAAGCCGCGGCGATCGCGCTTCGGTTCGGATACGAATCCGCGTCGCCGATCGACTACACAAAGGACGGCGTGCGGCACATCGTCTCGGCGTCGTATCCCGACGCGCTGACGGCGTTTGACAGGGGGGCTTCGTTTTGTTAAGGCACACAATAATTGAGGGGAAAAAGATCTCGCGCGACTGCGACGTGAATTTCGACTATACCTGCGAAATCCTCGTCGTCGGACTCGGAACGGCCGGGGCGATCGCGGCGATTTCGGCCGGAAAGCGCGGACATGACGTGATCGGCGTCGATATCTCGCCGATTCCGGGCGGAGTCGGAACCTCGGCCTGCGTCTGGGACTACTATTACGGCGCGCGCGGCGGACTCTATGACGAGGTGAATTCCCGCGCCGACTCGCTCATCGCGGCCGGATATTACATGAACACGACCCACAAGGGCTTCAAGAAAAGCTATCCGACAACCGTAAAGGCTCTCGCGCTCGAAGAAGAACTCGACGCGGCGGGCGTCAGGTGCTTCTACTCGTCGATCGTGACCGATGTTTTCACGGACGGCGGAAAGATTGTCGGCGCGGCCTTCCTCTCGGACAGGGGAATGTTCACGGTCGGCGCGGAATGCGTGATCGACGGCGCGGAGGGAGAGGTCGCGCGGCTCGCCGGAATCCGCGATCTCGGCGGGCGGAAGTACGACAACCACACGGCGAGATTCTCGCGGACGATCGGCTACTACGAGGGAGAGGGAGAGAATCGTCAGGTGCGCGGAATCTGGGTCTTCTGCGGACAGTTCGCGGGGCTTGACGGCGCGGAAGCGTCGCGCGAGATTCTCAGATGGACGGCGGACCCGCCGATTCTCCGCGACGACTACAAGGGCTCGAAGCGGCTTGCCGCGCTCGGCTGCGAGACGGCGAAGCGCGAGGTTTTCTGCTACGAAACCGAGGAGGTCTACACCTTCCGTGACTATCTCGACAAGAATAAAACTCCCGGAAACATCGAACGCGAGCTGAAACATCAGGAGAACGCGATTTTCTACACCTTCGCGCCGCTTGACAACTCGACGCCCGAATTCTGGTTCGAGGACGAGGATTTTCAGGACTGGCAGGGGCTCTGCGATATGCACGCCTACGGCTACACTACGGCCGTCACGCCGGGGATGCTGATCGCGAAGGGAATTCCGAATCTCCTCCTCGCCGGAAAGCACATCGGAACCGGACACACAATGTCGGCCGGAGTCAGAATGCGCACCGACATGGAAAAGTGCGGCGAGGCGGCCGGAGTCATGGCGTCGCTCGCGGCTGAGAGGGAAATTAAAGCGTCGGAGCTGAACCCGGCTGAGCTCCGCGAGATTCTTTCGAAAACAAAATGCTACGACAAGTCGAACGACCGCGGAGTCTGTGATCTCAACGACGCCGACGAGACCGGAATGTGCGCGACCGTAAAGCTCCCGGCGACAGTTCCGGAGCTTCGCGAGTGTCTTTCGTCGATTCATCCGGCTCCCGGGCTTTTCGCGGTGAGAACCGGAGTTATAAAGGCGGACGACGCGCTCGTCTCGTGGCTTTCGGAGGGCGGACTGCTTTCGGAGAACTCGGCCGTCGCGCTCGGACTTCTCGGCGACAACCGCTGTCTTCCGGTTCTCCGGGAAATTCTCTCGCGCGAACCCGAGAATTACACCTATTATTCGCGAAAACGCTATTTCTTCCCGTGGATCTATTCGACCGATCTGTGCAACTATGTCAAGGCGGCCTGCCTTGTGTCAAGATTCAACGATCCGGCTGACCGCGCGCTGATCGAAGCCTTGGCGGCCTATGGCGGCGACAGTAAGAAGCGGCAGAAGGCGGCCGGGTACGCTCTTGTCGCGCTCGGAAAAAAATAAGTCCGATTTTATAAAAAAACCGCGTTTTTATAAAAAAAGCATCACGGAAACTCTTGCAATTTCCGTGATGTTGTGCTATAATAATTTCAACGGCATTCGTCCGGAAATTTTACCATGAGAGGTATGAAAAAATGATAGTTAAGAAACCCCCGATGGGCTGGAACACCTGGAACACGTTCGGTCATGAGATAAACGAAACGATCGTCAAGGAGTCGACCGACGCTTTCGTGAAGCTCGGCCTTCGCGACTACGGCTACGAGTACATAGTCATCGACGACTGCTGGTCGGAGAGAAAGCGCGATCCCGAGACCGACCGCCTCGTCGCCGACCACATAAAGTTCCCCAAGGGCATGAAGGACATCGGCGATTACATCCACGAGCGCGGACTCAAGTTCGGTATGTATTCCTGCACCGGAGTCCGTACCTGCGCCGACTATCCCGGAAGCTTCGATCACGAGTTCCTCGACGCCGAGACCTTCGCTTCGTGGGGAGTCGACTTCCTCAAGTACGACAACTGCTACAAGCCGAGAACCGCTGACTGCGAGCTCCTCTATCACCGCATGGGCGTCGCGCTCGAAAACTGCGGCCGCGATATCCTCTTCTCGGCCTGCAACTGGGGTACGGCCGACGTCTGGACGTGGATAAGATCGACCGGAGCGCATATGTACCGCTCGACCGGAGACATCAACGACACCTTCCAGAGCTACTACGACATCGCCAAGAGCCAGATGAACAAGTTCGGCTACTCGGCCGAGAACTGCTACAACGACGTCGATATGCTCACGGTCGGTATGTACGGCAAGGGTCTTGTCGGCGACGGCAGAACCGGATGCAACGACCCCGAGTACCGTCAGCAGTTCATCCTCTGGTGTATGTACTGCGCGCCGCTCATGCTCGGCTGCGACATCAGAACGATCAGCGGCGAGGCTTATAAGCTCGTCACCAACCGCGATCTCATCGCGATCGATCAGGACGAGGCAAACCGTCCGCCCGTTTGGCAGACTCACCCGTGGAACGAAAATCTCCGCTGCGCCTTCAAGCACCTCGCAAACGGCGAGTACGCGATGGCCTTCTACAACTTCACCGACAAGGACGCGGGCGTTCCCTGCGAGATGGAGCTCTTCGGCGTCCCGACGAACAGCGGCCTGAAGGTCAGACTCACCGACGTTCTGACCGGCGAGTGCGTCGGCGAGTTCCGCGACTACATCAACATCCCGGTTCAGACTCACGACGTCAAGCTCTTCAAGGCTAAGCTCGTAAAGTAAGTTGAGCGATCCGAATCACTGCAAAAACTGCGGCGCGGAGCTTTGTCAGCTCGACAAGGCTCTGCATCGCAAGTTAATCAGCCGCGGCGCCGAGGAATTCATGTGCGAGGCCTGCCTTGCCGCGTATTTCCAGACGACGACCGGACACCTCGACGAGCTGGCGGAGTACTACAAAAAGGAAGGCTGCACGCTCTTTGACTAGCCGAAAGGAAAACAAATGATAGTAAGAAAACCGCCGATGGGCTGGAACACGTGGAACACCTTCCAGAGCGGAATAAATGAGAGTTTAATAAGAGAATCGGCCGACGCGTTCATCTCGCTGGGGCTCCGCGACGCGGGGTACGAGTACGTCGTCATCGACGACTGCTGGTCGGAG
This sequence comes from uncultured Eubacteriales bacterium, assembly GCA_934503195.1. Taxonomy (GTDB): domain Bacteria; phylum Bacillota; class Clostridia; order Oscillospirales; family CAG-272; genus Flemingiibacterium. The sequence continues at coordinate 34,198 of CAKSVM010000010.1, read as the reverse complement.
CTGAAACGCGATGAAAATGAGCGGCTCGTCCCCGATCACGTGAAATTCCCGGACGGAATGAAGCCGCTGGGCGACTACATCCACTCGCTCGGGCTGAAATTCGGAATCTACTCGGCGATGGGAATCCGAACCTGCGCAGGGCATCCGGCGAGCTTTGACCGCGAGTTTCTGGACGCTGAGACCTTCGCGTCGTGGGGAGTCGATTATCTCAAATACGACGGCTGCTTCTTCATGCCATACACCGATCAAGAGTTGATGTATCAGCGGATGGGCGTCGCGCTCGAAAACTGCGGCCGCGATATCGTCTACGCCGTCTGCAACGGCGGCGAATCGGACGTCTGGTCGTGGATCCGGTCGACCGGAGCGCATATGTACCGCTCGACGGGCGATATTCTTGACAATTTCCGCAGCTACTACGACATCGCGATGAGTCAGAAGCCGAAATTCGGCTACTCGGCCCCGAACTGCTTCAACGACGTCGATATGCTCACGGTCGGAATCTACGGCAAGGGCAAGGTCGGCATGGGCTGCACCGAGTCCGAGTACCGCCAGCAGTTCGTCCTCTGGTGCATGTACGGCGCGCCGCTGATGCTCGGCTGCGACGTCCGCACGATCGACAGGGCGACGCTTGAGCTCGTCACGAATCCGCGTCTGATCGCGATCGATCAGGACGAGGCCGCGAGACCCCCGGTCTGGCAGCGGCACAGATGGAACGAAAATCTCCACTGCGCGTTCAAGCACCTCAAAAATGGCTACGCGCTCGCGTACTACAACTTCGCCGATTACGACACGAAGCAGACCTTCTATTTCGACGGGATCGGCGTGACGGTCGGAAGCCATCTGAAGGCGAGACTGACCGATGTTTTCACCGGGGAGTGCGTCGGCGAGTTCCGCGACTATGCCGAAGTTCAGGTTTCGAGACACGACGTGAAACTTTTCTATGTCGAGTTTGTAAAATGATCATGTCGGGAGGACGGATTTTTTCCGTTCTCTTGACTTTTTTCTTTTAATGTGGTATAATATCTGTGAATGCCACGGGAAAAACCGTGGAAAAGAAAGGAAAGTTAAAATGATTAAATTCGGAACCGGCGGCTGGCGAGCCGTCATCGGCGACGATTTCGTACGCGAAAATATCTCGAAGGTCGCGCAGGGAGTTGTCGAGCTTTATAAAAAGATCGGCGGAACGACGCCGATCATAATCGGCTACGACCGGAGATTCCTGTCCGACTCGGCCGCCAAATGGATCGCGGGAGTCCTCGCGGCAAACGACATTCAGGTGCTCTTCCTGAACCGCAGCGCGCCGACGCCGCTCATCATGCACACCGTCAAGAAGCTCGACCTCGACTTCGGCATGGAGGTAACGGCCAGCCACAACCCGCCCGAGTACAACGGAATCAAGCTGATCGTAAAGGAGGGACGCGACGCGCCCGCCGAAACGACCGCCGAGCTTGAAAAGCTCATCGAAAACTGCGCCGTGAAGTCGATGGAGTTCTCCGACGCGCTGGCCGCCGGGAAAATTACCTACATAAAGAATCCCTTCAACGCCTTCCTTGACGACATTCTCGCCGTGATTGACACGAAGGCGATCCGCGAGCGCGGCCTCCGCATCCTCTTTGACCCGATGCACGGCTCGTCGTCCTATCCGCTCGTCGTGATTTTCCATACGACGCGCTGCACGATCGACCTGATCAACGGCAACAAGGACGCGTATTTCGGCGGCTCGATGCCCGCTCCGACCGAAACGACGCTGAATGAGCTCTCGCGCAGAGTCGTCGCGGGCGGCTATGACCTCGGAATCGGCGTCGACGGCGACGGCGACCGCCTCGGAATCATTGATTCGAACGGCCGCTACATCAGCGCGAACGAAATTCTCGTCATGCTCTACTACTACCTGCACGAGTACAAGGGCTGGAAGGGCCCGGTCGTCCGCAATCTCGCGACGACGCATATGTTAGACAAGGTCGCTGAGAGCTTCGGCGAGACCTGCTACGAGGTTCCGGTTGGCTTCAAGTGGATTTCGTCGAAGATCGACGAGGTCGACGCGGTGCTGGGCGGCGAGTCGTCGGGCGGTCTGACAGTGCGCGGACACATTCACGGCAAGGATTCGGTCTACGCGGCCGCGCTCTTCGCCGAGATGATTTCAGTCACGGGCAAGTCGCCGTCCGAGCTGATGGACGAGCTGACCGAACGCTACGGTCACTTCGAAATGAGCGAGTTCAACCTCCGCTTCGTCCCCGAGGACAAGGGCAGAATCACGAAAATCGTCTTTGAGGACAAAAAACTCCCCGATTTCGGCGAGAAAATTGTGCGTGTCGCATATGAGGACGGCTGCAAAGTTTACTTTGAAAACGGATTTATCATCTGCCGCTTCTCGGGAACCGAGCCGCTGCTCAGAATCTTCGCCGAGGCCGAGACGAAGGCGCGCGCCGACGAGTACATCGACGCGTTCGCGAAGTTCCTCGGACTCAGATAAAAACAAAAGAACGGAGACAAAAATGTCAAATAGACATTTGTCTCCGTTTTTTATATCGTCCGGCCGCCCGAAAAGCGGCTTTTCCGCGCTTTTGACGGCGACATTCCGAAAGTTTTTTCAAAAAGTTTACAAAAATAGCTGAAACTCGAGAATCCGACCGTCTCGCAGATCGTCTCGAAGTCGTGTTCGCCCGAGACGACGAGTTCCCACGCGTATTTCATTCTTATACTGTTCACATATTCCCCCGGCGTCGTGCCGAGGTATTTTTTTGTCAGCCGGCAGAGCTGCGCGTGGCTGAAATTCGAGAGCTTCAGAAACGCTCCGACGCCCTCGGCCGCGGCCGGGAGCTTGTTCATCTCGCAAAGTATCGCCGAAAATGACGGCGGCATCGCGCTTTCCGACCTCTCGCGGGTTTTGATGAGGTTCGCGAAGAACTCGCCTAAAAGAATCCGGCAGAGCGGCGGGCGGTCTTCGGTCGGGAGCGCGAAAAGGCGGTCGCAGAGGCCCGAAATCGACGCGCGGTCGAGCTGTCCGGCCGAAAATTTCAGCGAGTTTCCGGTCGGCGCGGCCTTGTCGAGCGTCATGTCGGACGAAAATCCGTAGGCGAGGCGGAAATTTTCGACCTCGCACGGCATCACCGAGAGCGCGGCGACGTTCGTCCCGTCGGTTTGGTCTCTGAACGAATGCCGGTCGGGCGGACGGAGGAAAAAAATGTCACCTTCGCCACAGAGATATTCGGTTCCGTTCACAATGTGTACACAAGATCCCGAGAGCAGGCAGATTATCTCGTAAAAATCGTGGCTGTGCGTGGTGTCGAGGAGCGGACGGCCGTGCGTCAGCTGGAAATAATATCCGATTTTGCAAAAATTATCCGGGAGATCCGAGCTTAAAAGCAGTTCGCGCATTATTTCGCCTCCTTCGTGTTTTTCTCTATTTTATCATAATTCCGGGCGTTTGTCAAGGATTTTTTGGCGCGGATGATAAATTTGAGCGGATTTCTGATAACTGAGAGGTTTGAAATTTCCGGTTTTTTCTGGTATAATTGAGTAAACGAACAAGAAAGGAGATAAAAAATTGCAAATATACCTTCTGCTCTGCCTGTCAATTTTATTTGCCGCGTCGAACAATCTGCTTTTACATAAATTCGGCAACCGCGGGCTCGACGGACTTCCGGGTGTGCTCCTCTTCAACGCCGCGATTTCGGGCGTCTGGATTCTGATTCTCGGCGGACTCGCGGCCGTCACGGGCGGGCTCGGGTTCGATGCCGGCAGCGTCGGCTGGGGAATTCTCTACGGATGTGTAACGGCGGCGTTTCTGCTCTTCAAAATGCAGGCGATGGCGTCGGGTCCGGTGTCGCTGACGTCGTTCATCGGCTGCGCGTCGCTGCTGATTTCGACCGGATTCGGGGTTTTCGTCCTCGGCGAGGGCGCGAGCGGATTGCAGACGGTCGGCGTGATTATACTCATGATTGCGCTTTTCCTCGTCGTTTCGCCGAAAAACGATCAGGCCGGGAAGACGTGGAAGCTCTGGTGCGCGGGATTCTTCATCTGTAGCGCGGCGGTCGGAATCATCTTCAAGCTCCATCAGAGATCGGTTTCGGCGGCGAAAATTTCCGAAATGATGCTCGTCGCGGCCGCGACGTCGGCGATTCTCTTCGCCGCGATGGCCTTCGCCGCGTCGAAGGGACGCGTGAAGCCGCTCGGAAAGCCGGTTCTGCCGTATTTATTCGCCTGCGGAATCGTTTCGTGCGCTTACAATTGGCTGAACATTTTCCTGTCCGGCCAGCTTCCGAGCATCGTATTTTACCCGACCTTCAACGGTTCGGTGATCCTTTTGTCGACTCTCTGCGGACTGTTCTTCTTCAAGGAGAAGCTGAAAACGCCGCAGATCATCGGAATCGTCGCCGGGGCGGCCGCGCTGATGCTCGCTTCGGGGACATTTGATAACATTCTGACAAAAATATAGGAGGAAAAATTTATGAAAAATTCAAAACTCGTGGCGTCGACGATGACTTTCCGCACGTTCACGCTCGAAAACGCGCTCGAAAAGCTCGCGTCGGCTGGGTTCGACAAAGTTGAACTCTGCACGGTCGGCGACTGGGTTCCGCATTTCGACGTCGCGAACGCGACCGAAAAATCGATCATCGACTGCGCCGGGGTCTTCAAAAAGGCCGGAATGTCGGCGGTCAGCGTCAACATCAGCGGCGATCTGAGCGTCGAACAGCTCGAAAACGGCTACGCGCTGGCGAAGGAACTCGGCGCGGCCGTCGTCACCTACTGCTGCGGAAACCCGAATCCCGACGAAAATCGGCTCGATCAGCTTAAAAAGCGCGCCGAATTCAACTCGAAGCTCGCCGATTTCGGCGAAAAATACGGCGTGATCTGCTCGATCGAGGCTCCGCACAAGAAGTCGCTCGCCGAAAAGCGCGTCGAAATCGACGAGTACTGGTCGCTCCAGGATCCGCGCGTCAAGTGTACGTTCGACACGGCGCACCTGACCTACGCGGGCGAGGATCTGCTCGACGCGGCGAAATTCTACGCACCCAGAATTGCGCACGTTCATCTACGCGACGCGGTGAAGGGAAATTCGCTTCTGCGCTACGGCGAGGGCGAAATCGACTTCGCGGCGGTGCTGAAAATCTTCAAAGACGCCGGATATTCGCGCTACTATTCGATGGAATATCCGACCGATTCGGACGCCGAGGCAGTCGAACGGCTCGCGGAATCTGTCAACTATCTCTTAAAATATGAAATATAACGGAGGAATATTGTATGAAACGCATCAAAACTGCCGTCGTCGGCCTGAATCGCGGCGGAATTCTCGCGAGACACATCCTGAATTTCGCGCACAGCCTCGAACTCGTCGCGGTCTGCGATCTCGACAAGGCGAAAGCCGATAAGTTCGCGCTCGAAAATAACATTCCGGCGGTCTATTATTCGCTCGACGAACTGCTTAAGACCGACGTCGAGGCCGTCGTCCTCGCGACGCCGATCCCCGAACACGCGAATCACGTCGTCGCCGCGCTCGGCGCGGGCAAGCACGTACTGTCCGAGGTCACCTGTGCTACAACTATGGAAGACTGCCTCAGAATCGCTGAAGCTGTCAAAACTGCCAAGGGAAAGTACATGATGGAGGAGAATTATTGTTACTATCGCCCATTGACGATCGTTCAGAACATGATCAAAGCCGGACTCCTCGGCGACATTTACTACGGCGAGAGCGATTATCTGATGGATTTCCAGCTCCGCGGCGGCTTCCCTAATCAGCTTCAGCAGTGGCGGCGCGAGGTTTATTTCGGCCGTCAGGGGCATCCGTACATCACGCACACGCTCGGTCCGCTCTGCTTCACGATGGGTTCCGACATCAAAACCGTCACCTGTATGTCGGCCGGGCACACCTTCCCCGAGCTGACCGCCGACAACACCTGCGTTCTGATGCTCCAGACGAAGGACGGCGGAATGATTCGGCTGCGCAACTCATTCGTTTCGAGCCGCCCCGACCTCTACACCTACTACAGCGTGCAGGGCACGAAGGGTTGCTATCAGGGGCCGCAGGGACCGACCGATTTCCACAAAATTCACATCCGCGGGCTTTGCAGACCGAACGAATGGCGCAATGTGTACGATTTTCGCGGATTTTTACCGAAAGAATGGGACATTTTCCCTGAAAATTACTTCGACGACACGAAGGACAACGGCACCGAGAAGTACGACATCGGCGCGCCGCTCCTGCTCGAAGCCTTCGCTAACTGCATCATAAACAACACCGAGCCGCCGGTCAGCGCGGCGCGCGCGCTCAACTGGACGGCCGCCGGACTGCTCTCCGAGGCGTCGGTCAATGGCGGCGGAATCCCGATCGAGGTTCCGGATTTCGGGCTTTGATCCGGCTATGTTGAGGTGGAGACGTCACAAACAATTCAGTATCGAAAGGATGGCAAATTATGGGAAAATTACGAGTCGGAGTCGTCGGATTACAGCGGGGAAGCGTTCACTGCGCGAATTCGGTCGCTTCGGAGAATGTAGAACTCGTCGCGGTCTGCGACATTGACAGGGCGAAGGCCGATCGTTTCGCCGAAAAATACGGCGTCCGCGCCTATTACGACCACCGCGAGCTCTGCGCGGCCGGCGATATCGACGCCGTGATCATGGCGACGCCGATCGACGTCCACGCCGACACGGTCGTCGACGCGCTGAACGCGGGGAAGCACGTGATGAGCGAGGTCATCGTCGCGACGTCGCTTGACGATATCCGCCGCATTGGTTCGGCAATAAAAAAGAGCGGAAAAATTTACATGATGGCCGAAAATTACTGCTATATTCGCCCGCTTCTGATAGTCGAAGAGCTTATCCGCCGCGGAATGTTTGGTGAAATTTACTACGCCGAGAGCGACTATCTGAAGGACTTTCAGGAGTATCATCCGCTCTTCCCGAACATCGGCGGCTGGCGGCAGAAGACCTATTTCGGCCGCCGCGGACACCCCTACATCACGCACACGATCGGCCCGCTCCTCCACATCATGGACGAAAAAGTGACGAAGGTCTCCTGCATGGCGGCCGGGCGCGCGTTCGATATGCCGGCTGACAGCACCTGCACGCTGATGCTCGAAACCGAGAAAAAGCACCTGATCCGCCTGCGCGCAAGCTTCGTCTCGCCGCGCCCCGACAACGTGACCTACTACAGTTTTCAAGGTACGAAGGGCTGCTATCAGGCTCCGCAGGGGCCGACCGACTTCCACAAGGTCTACATAAAGGACGTCTGCAAGCCGGGCGAGTGGAAAAATGTCTACGAATTCAAGAATCTTTTGTCGGATGAGTGGAAAAAATACTGGAATCCGGACGAATATTCGTCAGATTGCTTAGATAATGAGACCTACGAACTCTACGACAGCGGAGCATTGATGATGCTCGACAAGTTCTCGGAATGCGTTCTTAACGGCGAAAAAGTTCCGGTTTCGTTTGAAGACGCGGCTAACTGGACGGCGGCGGGGCTTATGTCGGCCGATTCGGTGAATCTCGGCGCGATTCCGATCGAGGTTCCGGAGTTTTAAGAAAACGCCGGGCGGACGATTCCGTCCGGCATCTACAAAAGGAGAAAAAGATGAAAAACAGCACAAAATCCCGACTCGCGCTTACTCTTTCGCTGATCCTCGCGTCTTCGGCACTGTTTTCGTGCAGCGGCGATGCGCAAAATCCGGTCGAATCGACATCAGGAGATACGACTACTACGGATGTAACGTCTGAGCTTTCGCTTGAGGATCAGCGCAAACTTATCGACGACGGTCTTCCCGAGATCGATTTTGGTGGCGATACCTTCAATATCACGGTGAACACCTACTGTGAGAGCGGATTCTTTAATGATGAACTCAGCGGCGACGTGCTTTCCGACGCGATTTATGAGCGAAATAAATCTGTTGAGGATCGATTCGGCGTCAAGTTAAACTTTATTTCTGACAATTACGATACGCTGACCGGAGTGATCCAGAACTCAGTGCTTTCGGGTGATGACGAGTACCAGCTTCTGGCCAATCACGCGCTGAGATCGAATTCGTGGGTGACAGCCGGAATCCTCAATAATTGGTACGACATCGGATATGTCGATTTCGAGAAGCCGTGGTGGTCGCCGAGCAACCGCGAAGACCTGACCTACAATGGCACCGCCCTCTTCGCGGTCGGCGATTTCTCACTGACGACAATCGGGCGCACGTACGCGATTTACTTTGATAAAATTCACGGCGATTCTTACAATCTGCCTGATATGTATCAGATCGTCCGCGACGGGAAATGGACGATCGACAAGCTTTCGGAGCTTTCGAAGGACGTTTACGCCGATCTGAATTCAGACGGGAAGCGCGATTTTGGCGATTTTTACGGCTATTCTACGGCCGTAACGAGCAATATCGGCGCGTATCTCTTCACTTCGGGGTTGAAAATCATCGACAAGGGCGAAATTGTACTTGACGTCGGTAAAACTTCCGACCTGATCGCGAAGCTGATCACGCTCACGCAGGTAAACGAGGGGACCTTCTACGATCCCGATTACAAGAACGCAAACGGCAACATGAACTATGTCGGAGCCGAAAAAATGGCCGCCGGAACGACACTTTTCGCCAGCGCGATGATTGAGACGGGGGTTGAATATCTCCGCGACTCCCGGAACGATTACGGAATCATTCCATATCCAAAATGGGACGAGGAGCAGGATGACTATATTACAATTGTCGATGGCGGATTCACGATCATGGCGATCCCGAAAACGGTCGTGAACACTGATCAGGCGGGAATTATTGCCGAGGCTCTGTGCGCCGAGACCTACAAAAACGTGATTCCGGTCTATTACGAGACAGCGATCAAGACAAAAGGCGCGCGCGACGAGGAGTCAATCGAGATGATCGATTTCATTATGTCGAAACGAGTGTATGATTTCGGATATGTGTTCGACAACTGGAAAGGGTTTGGCTTCTGCATAGAGACGCTGGTAAAGGAGGATAACCCGAATTTCGCGTCGTATTATGCGTCAAACATCAACCGGGTTCGCGATCATTACAGTGAGATACTGAATTGCTTCAAATAACAAAACAAAAAAACGCGGATTTCCGCGTTTTTTTGTTGCAATTTTCGTGAAAATGTGGTATAATTATTAAAAATCGCGAACCTTTTGCCGCTTTGCGCGACTTATTTTGTGAAAGGAGGTCATCCCGTGACCGAAATTGAACTTGAAAATTATTATGATGAACTGCTCGATCTCGCGCGGCGGGTCTTCGGGGCGGACGAAAAGGCGGCCGAGGAGGTCGTTTCGGACGCGATTCTGTCAGCTCTGTCGGACATCCGCGCCGGAAAATTGATCGAAAATCCGTCGGGATACCTGAAAACGCTGTTCTACAGACGCAAAAACGACTTTCTGCGGCGAAAATACCGCGATTCGTGCGTGATTTTTGACGACGGAAGCCGGCTTGCACTGATTCCCGAGCGGAATTTTCGCGAAAATTCGCGGCTCGACGCCGAGTATTCGCGCGTCAGGGAGTCGCTTTCACGGCTCAACTACATTTATAGAGAAGTGCTGGTGCGGCATTATATGCGCGGCGAAAGCGTCGAAAAAGTGGCGTCAGAGCTGGAAATTCCGGTCGGGACGGTCAAACGCCGCCTGAATTCGGGCAGGAAACTGGTGCGGGAGAAACTTGAAATGCTACAAACGAAGAATTCTGAACTTTCGTATTCGCCGCGGCCGCTCACGCTGAGCGTCTGGGGCGGCACCGGGCGGGGCGGCGAGCCTTTTACGCTTGTAAATTCGCTGCTCGCGCAGAACATTCTCGTCGCGGCGTACGAAAAGCCGCTCGACGCGAGCGCGATCGCAGATTCGCTCGGAGTCGCCGCGCCGTATGTCGAAAATGAGCTTGAATCGCTCGTTCGGGGCGAACTTATGGGTAAAACGCCGGGAGGACTCTATTACACACGCGCGTTTATTGTGAAAAAGAGCGAATCGTATGGCAATATTGAGGCGCAGGAGGAGCTCGCGAAGGAGATTATCGAATCGCTCGCCGGGTCGCTCGGGCGGTTTGATTTTCCGGGGCTTTCGGGGAAGGCACTCGAAACGATGAAACTTTTTTCGCTTTTCACGCTGGCCACGCGGCTCCGCGAGCTCGCGGAGAGCGAATTCCGCGGCGAAATTTCGCTTCCGGAGCGTCCGAACGGCGGAAATTGGCTCGCGATCGGTCAGATCGAGGACAAATCTTTTCCAGAATATGACAGTTCCGGCCCGGCGCAGACGGCGCGGACGAGCGAAAACGGGCGCGGGATGGTCTTCGATTTTCAGTCGGCGTTCGGCGACACGCACTGGGTTTACGGGCAGCTGACCCAGCCGATGTCGCTGCCTGAGGCGCGCGATCTCTTCCTCGACCTCGCGGAGGGCAGGACTCCCGACTCGCGGCTGCTCGAAAATCTGCCTGATCTGGAACGTTTGCACATTGTAAAGCGCAACGCGACCAGCACAAATCTGACAATTCCGGTCATTAAGAACGCAGAGTACGCGAAATATTGTGAAACAAGTTCCGAAATTGTGGACGAACTGTTCGGGGAGATCGGCGGAAAAATCAAAAAGCTCATCGCGTCGCGGAAGCTTGAGGTTCCGAAGACGGTCGATGAGCGCGAGGCGTTTGCAAGGTATTCGGCGACGCGGATTTTACCGCTCGCGGTGATTTTCGCGGCGGTCGAAACGGGGATTATTGACGTAAAAATCGGCGAAACGCCGATAATAATTGTAGTAACCGGATAAAATTCTGCGTATCGCACAAATTCAATTGATCTGGCGAAGATTTTTGCGGATGTCGGACGGCGAGCAGCCGTACTTCGCCTTGAAGGCGGCCGAAAACTGTGCGGGCGATGTGAATCCGCAGCTCTCCGCGATGAACTCGATCGGATCGGCCGTCGATTGGAGCAATTGCTTCGCGAACCGCAGTCTGAACGCGACGAGATAGCGATGCAGGCTGATTCCCTCGCTCTCGTTGAAGATCCGCGCGAGGTAGTACGGGTGGTACCCGAGCTCCGCGGCAATCAATTCATTGGTGGTTTTGCGCGAAAAATTGTCGTGAATATAGCTTTTTATTATGGAAACCAGCTGATCGCGACGCGTATTCGTGATCTTTGACTTCCTGACCATCTCGATTATGAGGTCGGTCGTCATCGCCGAGAGCTTAGCCTGAAAGTAGGGGCGGCGGCTCTGATATTCATCGTAAATCTCATGAACTTTCCCGGCAAGCTCGCCCGCGTCGCTCAGAATTATCGGCGCGGACAGCTCCGGGATTTCCTGTCTGTCCACGATCTTAGATTCATCGAAACTAGTTTCATTGCCGGGCTGGACAAATCGCTCAATATCGCGGCGGTTTTGTGTGAGGTCGAGATTGATCGTCAGGAGCGGGAAGGGGCTGCCGACATTTCGGAATCGGTATGGCATCGCTGGGCCGAAGAACATCACCGCGCCGCGGCTGAGCCTGAATTCTCCGTCTGTAGTGGTCAGAATCGTCTCACCGTCGTGAACCGCGAAAACGCGGCAATCGTAGGAAATTGAAAACAGTTTGCTGTCAAAAGTCCATTTCATCAGGCTCGCGCCGCGGATGAACGGGCGGATTTCGTCGAGATTCATGATGGAACTAGTTTTATCGTCTGAAGACGAAGTGTCTTGGCAGGCCGTTTTCGAAGCTGATTTCGGGTTCGCCGAGGATCAGCGGCGCGATGTAGTCGATTCCGGCGTCGGTGACGTTGTTTCCGGCGGCGTTTATGAAGGAGTCGGGGACCGTGCGGATCTTGTTCGCGATCTTTTCGATGTCCTCGGGGAAGACGCGGACCGAATATTTTTCGCCCGGAAGCCGCTCAAAGCACATCATTTTTGCCGTTTCGCCGTTTACGGCGGCGTTCACGGCCGCTTTTCCGACGATCACAGACTCCTCTAAATCTGTAGCAGACGCGATATGTGACGCGCAACGCTGTAAAAGGTTCAGTTCAACTGAACGAACCTTGCATCCGAACATATCCTTGACGGCGAACTCGAGCGTCCGCCCGGTGCCCGAAAGGTAGCGGTGGCCGAACGCGTCGAACGCGCCCGACTGATCGTCCTCGCCGACATAGCGGCCGTTCGCGAGACGAATGCCCTCCGAAACGGCGACGACGACGTTCGGGTGCGTTTCGAAGGCCTTGTCGAGGTCGGCGTAAAATTTTTCGTAGCTGAATTCGCGCTCGGGGAGGTAGACAAGGTCGGGCGCGACGCCGCAGAGCTTGCGCGGGAGGGCCGCGGCGGCCGTCAGCCAGCCCGCGTCGCGCCCCATTATCTCGACAATTGTAACGGCTTTGACCGTGTAAACGGCCGTGTCGCGGAGAATTTCCTGCATCGCCGTCGCGATGAACTTCGCGGCCGATCCGTATCCGGGCGTGTGATCGGTGCCGGTTACGTCATTATCGATAGTTTTCGGCACGCCCATCACGCGCAATTCGTAATTTTTGTCAACCATCCATTCCGAGAGCTTTGCGACTGTGTCCATCGAGTCGTTTCCACCGATGTAGAAAAAGTAACGAATGTCGTTTTTCTTGAAGAAGTCGAGAAGCTTTTCATAAACTTCCTCGGCATCTGTCGAACCGGGCTTGGGCAGCTTTCTCCGACATGAGCCGAGCGCGGCCGCGGGCGTGTTCGACAGAAGTCGCAGATCGTCCTCCGAAAGATCGCTAAGATCTGTGAAATGTCCGGCGAGCATCCCCTCGACGCCGTTGAACGCGCCGAAAAGCCGCTTCACAGCTGGATTTTCCTGCGCGCCGCGGATGACCCCGGCTAAAGTTGCGTTTATCGCGGCGGTCGGGCCGCCTGATTGACCGACGATTGCGTTTCCGATGAGCATAAAATTCTCCTACCTATTTGAATTACTTATATTTTACCACAAAATCGGCGTTTTGTCAATATATACGACACATTTCGCGAAAAAAATTCGCTTAAGACCCGGTTGAGCGGTAGTGGTGGACACCGAATTTCCATAATATACCACAAGGCACAAGAAATACCAGTGAAATCAGCGGAACGAGGGCGTAAAATACGCTCGTTTCATGTCCTGTGAGATACAAAAATGGATAATATTGACATAGCGCGAAGGGGAAAATGAAGGTCAGGATGAAGAGCAGCGGCTTTCCATAAATGTCGAACGGATATTTTCCGTACTCCTTCACGCCGTCGGTCAGAATGTTCATGAATTCTAAACCTTCGGTTGTGAAGAAGCAGATGAAGGCGTAGATCACGAAAATTCCGCTGAAAACCGCCGCGCCGCAGAGGATCATCAGGGCGAGCGTGAGGATTTTCATCGGTGTGAAACTAATTCCACAGCGCGGAATTGCCCAGATGAAGACGAGAATTGCCTGCAAAATCCGTCCGATTCTGGAAAATTCAAACTTAGTTGTAATCACCTGGAAAATTTCGCCGCGCGGACGGACGAGAATCCGGTCGAACTGGCCGTTCGAAATAATGGTTGGGAAGCGGTCGAGGCCGCGCGAAAAGGCTTCGGCGAGCGCGAACGACACGTTTATTGTCGAAAAACAGATCAGAACCTCGGCGAATGAGTAGCCGCCGACCGAATCGAAGCGCATGAACATGAACATCATGCCGAAAAATACCGAAAATGCCGCGAGAAATTGTGAAATTGTGCCAAGGATGAAGGACGCGCGGTATTCCATCGTCGAGCGGAACTGAATCGAGAGAATCCGGAAGTAGAGTCGGAAGTTTGAAACTTTTTTCATTGGAACTTGTTTCATTGTCAGCCTCCCTGCAAAATCACGCGTCTGAGCGACGCGCGCATCCAGATTCTTCCAAGGAAAATCAGCGTCACGGCCCAGAAAAGTTGCAACACGATCGCCGAGAGCGCGTCGCGCCCAGTCAGCGTCCCGCCGAAAATCAGGAAAGGCGTGCTCTGGGTCGCCGCGAACGGCAGGAGATTCAGCACATTTCTTACAGTATCAGGAAGGAATGGAAGCGGAATTATGCCACCGGCGCAGAATTCGCCGACCGACGCGGCGATGAGTTTTGTTCCACGTGAGTCGAGCGTGTGGAAGGCCGAGATGTAGACAAGCATCGAAATCGCGATCAAAACGATGAATCCGACAATCATCGAAAGAGCCGAAAGTGCCAGTACTGACGGGCTTTTCGGGAGTCTTAACGAGTAGGGTCCGGGCAGCAGCGCGGCGAAAATGAAGATCGGAAAGCAGCGCAGAACGACCCGCGAAAGCCGCATCGAGCAGTTCCGGACGAACCACATCGTGTAAATGTCGGCCGGGCGGCAGAGCTCGAGCGCGACGCCGCCGTCGGAAATCGCGGAAAAAATTCCGTCGTCGTAAATCCAGAGCATAAACATCGTCAGAAGCCCCTGCTGGAGCCAGATATAGGTATAAAGGGAAGATCTTTCCATCGGAAAACGACCCGGATCGGTGCGCCAGAAGGCCTCGAACATCAGAATTTCGAAGAATCCCCAAGCGAACTGCGTCGCGATTCCGGCGAGCGCGGCGGCGCGGTATTGAAGTCCGGCCGAAAATCTGATCCTGAAAAAGGACAGATATTTGCGAAGTGACGAAAATCTTGCGCTCATATTCCGTACTCCTTGTAGATTCTGACAATTGTTTCGTCGATTGAGTCGGATTTCACCGAGACATCGGTCAACTCGACATATGACGCGAGAAATGAAACTAGTTTCGAGACCGAGCAGTCGGCGAGCGTGAATTCGCTCCGGTGCGAGCTGCCCGACGACTTGTCGTCGACAAGTGTAATGCCGATCGGGAGGGCGGGGAGACTGCCGGAGAACTCGGCGACAACGGTTTTTGTCCCCTCGAACCGGTGTTTCAGCGCGTCGAGCTGGCCGTCGAGGAGGATTTTTCCGCGTCCGATCAGGATAATCCGGCTCGTCAGTGCCTCGATGTCCTGCATATCGTGGGTCGTCAGGATCACCGTCGTGCCGCGTTCGCGGTTGAGTTCGCGCACGAATTCACGGACGGCGAGCTTCGATTTGGCGTCGAGGCCGATCGTCGGCTCGTCGAGGAAGAGGATTTTCGGCGAATGGATCAGCGCGGCCGCGATTTCGCAGCGCATACGCTGACCGAGTGACAACTGTCGTACGGGCGTTTTCAAGAGCGCGCCGAGGTCAAGAAGTTCGGTCAGCTTTTGTACATTCTGACGAAAATCGACGTCCGGAACCGAATAAATGTCGCGGAGGAGTTCGAACGAGTCGGCGACAGGGACGTCCCACCAGAGCGCGGATCGCTGGCCGAAAACGACGCCGAGATTCGCGACGTGAGCCTTGCGTTCGAGCCACGGGACGCGCCCGTCGATGACGCATTCGCCCGAATCGGGGGTCAGGATCCCCGACATGACCTTGATCGTCGAGGACTTTCCGGCTCCGTTCGGGCCAATGTAACCGACCATTTCACCGTCATTTATCTCAAAAGAGATGTCGGACAGAGCCTCTATTTTGTCATATTTGCGGACAAAGAAGCTCTTGACGGCGTTTCCAAGTCCCGCGTCGCGCTTTGCGACCCGGAAGGTCTTGCGGATGTGCGAAAGTTTTATCATGAAAATAACCTTTCCGACAAAACATCCCCGGACAGCCGCATCCGGGGAGTGAGTCGTATTTTTATCCGCTTTGGTAACGGCAAAGCGTGATTATTATATCACGAAATTCGTCGGAAAGTGTAACAAATAAGCGAATAAACAGGAAATTTTATGTAAATATTGCGAATCAGTTGGAAGCCGACACGTCGCTTGCGGCGAGCGCGCCTTGGAGATCGTCCCTGAATATGTTATTTTCCGCAGCGTTCGCCGGATCTCCGTCGGGGCAGAAGAGCGCGCATATGTACTTTTCGCCTTCGAAAATCAGATACGTGCTGTCACCTTCGCCGGGGCAGTACCATCCGTTTTCTGTAGCGTGAGCATCTCCGACAAGCGGAACCTTGTCAATGTTGTCAGCTTTATAAGTGTACTTTAAGGAGTAAATATCCAATGTCATGCCTTCGAAATCGTCATATTTCGTGCAGTAAGTGACTTTATCGAGCTTCCAGTCGAGAAGCTTGTAGCCATCGTCGGCGGCGAGGTTCTTCTGCGATTTCTCGAATTCGCCCTTCACATAGTCGGACGCGGCTTCGACGACGGCGGTCGGAATCCCTTCGAAGGTTGGGAGGTTCTTGGACTTTTCGCTTCCGGAGCATCCGGCGAGACTTGTCAAAATCTGCAAAGCGAGGAGGGCGAGGAGGGTGAGGGCGATGAGGTTGCGGTTTCTGCGTTTCATAATAAAATCTTCCTTTCGTGGAACTAGTTTCAAAATTTGTTGGCGGTCAGTCGTTTGAATCTTCGATGATGTCAAGATGAACCTGCTTTGGCGGCATAAAGTAAGCGTCGATTACGCATCCGAATTTCGTCGCTTTGCCATCGACATCGGCTTTCAGCAGGACGTATGCTTCGCAGCTGTTGCCGTTTGTGAAGTCGAGGATCTCGACGTTTTTTGCGTTGGCCGGCAGATTGATTGTAAAATCGAACCAGACTTTGCCGGTGCGCGACCAGTAGAATTTCGCGCCGTCTCTATCGTAATATCTGAATTTCAGACCGCTGAACGACGGTGCGCGTTCGAGTGCGGGATCACCCTCAGGAAGCGGAACTTTGCTTGGAATCCGGGCGTTCGGGAGGATTGTGTTGATGTAATAATCGCCGAAATCTAGCTCCAGCGTCGAGCCGTTAAGTCCGATCCATTTGATATCTTCGGTCTCAAATTCGACACCGAAATAATTCCTCGCGAACTCGATATAGTCTGAAATTGTATAATCGTCTCCGACAAGCGCGTCGAAGAATTCGAGCATACCGAGTTCCTTGTCATTTGTCGAATCGTAGTAGATCGACTCGGATTCGTCCGAATTGTCTGTCTGATTGTTGACGGTGATCTTGATGCAGACAAGCCCGTTTAGCTCTGAATAAGAGTACCGCGTCCGGTGCTGCGCCGCAGTTTTGCGCGTTTCGGTCAGCTCCTCGATCTCGCCGCGGAAACGCTCGGTGTATTTTGCGAAAATAGTTTCATTGAGCTTTTCCGCGACGGGCTTCGAGGAGTTGATTTTCGGCAGCTCCAGCGTCCATTTTTCCGAATCAAAATCGAGATTGTCGATCTCAACGTCGAGACAGGTGCTGACCGGATCGCCGGTCGGCTCGACCCGGAATTTGTCGAGAATCGACTCGTACCGCTCGTTTTCGATCTGCTCGGGCGTCTTTTCCGGAACTTTTTCCATTTCGCAGCCGGAAAGCGACAGGCAGACGAGCAGTGCCAAGAGAAGTTTGGTTATCATTCGCGTCACCTCACAATGTTTCTATGTATCAAACGAAATGTTTTCGATTTTACCCCGACTTGTATGTAAATAAATTATGAATTCGATGTGTGCGTCTGATCAATATGAACGTCGTCAATCAACGGCGGCATGAAATAGGCGTCGATTGCACTGGTGAAATACGTAGTTTCGCCGTTAATTTCCGCCTTCAGCCAGACGGTCGCCTCGCAGCTGTTGCCGTTTGTGAAGTCATAAATTTCGACATTCTCCGCCCCGTCTGGCATGAAAATTGTATAATCGAACCAGACATTGCCGGTGCGCGACCAGTAGAATTTCGCGCCGTTCCCGGCATAGTATCTGAATTTCAATCCGCTGAGAAGCGGCGCGCGCTCTAGCAGCGGCTCGCCGTCAGGCAGCGAAACCTCGCTTGGAATCGGTATATCCGGGAAGAATTGAATGAAGCATTTGCCGAAATCAAGCTCAAGCGTCGAGTCATTTAGGCGGATTTTCTTGATGTCCTCGACAGTCAGCTCATAGCCGCAGACCTTCTCCGCGAACTTAACATAGTCTGAAATTGTATAATCGTCTCCGACAAGCGCGTCGAAGAATTCGAACATACCGAGCTCATTGTCGTTTGTAGAATCGTAGTAGATCGTCTCGGTTTCCGCTGAATTGTCCGCCCCACTCAAGACATTGATTTCGATGTAAACAAACCCGTCCGACTCCGAAGAGAAGTACCGCGTCCGGTGTTGCGACTCGCTTTTGCGCGTCTCGGTCAGCTCCTCGATCTCGTCGCGGAATCGCTCGGTGTATTTTGTGAAAATAGTTTCGTTGATCTTTTCTGCGACGGGCTTCGAGGAGTTGATTTTCGGCAGCTCCAAAGTCCATTCACTTGAGTCGTAGGCGAGATTGTCGATTTTGACGTCGAGGCAGGTGCTGACCGGATCGTCGGTCGGCTCGACCCGGAATTTGTCGAGAATCGAATCGTACCGCTCGTTTTCGATCTGCTCAGGCACTATTTCCGGAACTTTTTCCATTTCGCAGCCGGAAAGCGACAGGCAGATGAGCAGTGCCAAGAGAAGTTTGGTTATCATTCGCGTCACCTCACATTTTGTTTTCTGCTTGATTAGACGCAATGTTTCGCGATTTGTTCCGCTTTTATTGTAAACAAATTATGAACTTCACTTGGTCGCGAGCAGCTCCGAGACGGTCACGAACTCGAACCCCTTGTCTAAGAGGGCGGGGATGAACTTCCGAAGCGCGTCGGGCGTCGGGCTGTCGCGGCCGATGAAGTCGTGGCACAGGATTATTGACCCAGCTTCGGTTTCATTCTCCACCATTTCCACAATCTGGTCGACCGGAGTATGCGCCCAGTCGCGCGTGTCGACCGTCCAGAGGATCAGCGTGTAGTCATTCGCCTCGGCTAACTCCTCGGAACTTTTTCTGAACGACCCCTCGGGCGGGCGGAAGAGCTTCGGACGGTAGTCCGCGATCTCGTTCAAGAGCCGCTCGGTGCGCAGAATTTCGTTTTTCAGCTGATCGATGGATAATTTCGCCATTTTTGGATGCGACCACGTGTGATTTCCGACCTCGTGACCCTCCGAAAGCTCGCGTAAAACTAGTTCCGGATAGCGTTCGGCCAGCTCGCCGACGACGAAAAACGTCGCCTTCGCGTTGTACTCCTTCAGAATGTCGAGAATTTCACCTGTATATTTGTAGTGCGGGCCGTCGTCGAAGGTCAGCGCGATCCGCTTCGAATGATTGTCGTGCCGATATACGGCTGTAGAATCCTGCGCCGCGTATAAAACGCCCGAAAGCGCGTATATAATAATGAAGGAAATTATCGCCGCGGCCGATTTTTTCACGATTTTATCCCAGCGTTTCACCGCAAAGCTCCTTTATCGACCCGAAATGATAACCTTCTTTTTCCAGCTCTGTCATATATCGGTCGAGAATCGCCGCGTTCGTCGCGCTCGTCGGATGCAGAAGCAGAATCTCGCCGTTATGCGTGTGATCGAGAAGTTTCTTAAGTGAACTTTCGGGATCGGGCTGCTTGTCGTTGTCCCAATCGGCGTAGGCGAAGCTCCAGAAAATCGTCTTATAGCCCAAATCTGACACTATTTTCAGATTATCTTCGGTAAAACTGCCCTCCGGCGGACGGTAGAACTTCGCAAGTTCGTGTCCGGTCAACTCCTTCGTCAGCTTTTCAAGGCCGAAAAGCTCGGACTCGAAATTCTCACGGGTACCATATTTTGCCATATTTTTGTGCTTCATCGTGTGATTCGCGACCGTGTGACCTTCGTCGAACATCCGCTTGACAAGGTCGGTATTCGCTTCGACAAGATGCGAAAGAATGAAGAAACAGCCTTCGGCGTCGTGTTTTTTCAGCGTGTCGAGAATTTTCGCGACATTTCCGTTCTCATATCCGGCGTCAAATGTCAGATAAATGACTTTATCGGCGTCGTTGTCGCCGTGATTTCGGTCGAGAAAATAGCCGCCGTACTTTTCGACGTACGAATATTCGGGCGGAATCGGCGGCTGTGTGTGGTCATTCGTTCGTTTACAATACCAATGACCCTCATCGGCCGAGACGCTCTGAGTCAGAATCAGGGCCGCCGCGGCGAGCGCGATAATTTTGGTTATTTTCATGAGATTACTTCCTTTCCGGTTTTCTCACGATTATTCTGCCCCGCGGCGGCGCGGATTTGCCTGCATATTTCTGCATAATCAGGGGCGGATATTCATCCTTTCAGTGCATAAATCGGCAAATATACACTTTAATATTCAATTCTGTCATTTCTGCCAAAAAACTTTCATGAATATTTATACATGATTATTCGCTTTTGAACTTGATTTTTCGCGGGAAATGGTGTATAATAGATGCATAAAAACAAATACGCCTCATGAAGAAAGGAATTTTTATCATGGATAAGAAAAACATAAAGAAAGTCGTTCTCGCTTACTCGGGTGGTCTTGACACCTCGATCATCATCCCGTGGCTCAAGGAAAATTACAACAACTGCGAGGTCATCGCCGTTTCGGGCGACGTCGGACAGGGAACCGAGCTCGACGGCCTCGAGGAAAAGGCACTCAAGACCGGTG
This sequence comes from uncultured Eubacteriales bacterium, assembly GCA_934503195.1. Classification (GTDB taxonomy): domain Bacteria; phylum Bacillota; class Clostridia; order Oscillospirales; family CAG-272; genus Flemingiibacterium. The sequence continues at coordinate 13,807 of CAKSVM010000010.1, read as the reverse complement.
CTTCTAAGCTCTACATCGAGGACCTGAAGCAGGATTACATCGAAAACTACATCTGGCCCTGCCTCAAGGCCGACGCGAAGTACGAGGACTACCTCCTCGGCACGTCGCACGCGCGTCCCTGCATCGCGAAGCGGCTCGTCGAGATCGCCAAGGCCGAGGGCGCGGACGCGATCTGCCACGGCTGCACCGGAAAGGGCAACGATCAGGTCCGTTTCGAGCTGGCGATCAAGGCTTTCGCGCCCGATATGGCGATCATCGCGCCGTGGCGTGAGTGGAACATCAAATCACGTGATCAGGAAATCGACTACGCCGAGGCTCACAACATCCCGCTGAAGATCAGCCGCGAGACCAACTACTCCAAGGACAAGAACCTCTGGCACCTCTCGCACGAGGGCATGGATCTCGAATCGCCCGCGAACGAGCCGCAGTACAACAAGCCCGGCTTCCTCGAACTCGGCGTTTCGCCCGAACAGGCTCCCGACAAGCCCACTTACGTGACGATCCACTTCGAAAAGGGCATCCCGACCGCCGTCGACGGCAAGGAAATGGGTTCGGTGGAACTTGTTTCGTACCTCAACAAGCTCGGCGGAGAGAACGGAATCGGACTCCTCGACATCGTTGAAAACCGTCTCGTCGGCATGAAGTCGCGCGGCGTTTACGAGACCCCCGCCGGAACGATTTTGTACAAAGCGCACAATGTTCTTGAAACAATCACGCTCGATAAGGAGACTTTCCACTATATGCAGGCTCAGATCGCGCCGAAGATGGCCGATCTCACCTACAACGGCCAGTGGTTCACGCCCCTTCGCGAGGCAATCGGCGCGTTCGTCGACAAGGTTAACGAGCGCGTGACCGGCGACGTCAAGCTCAAGCTCTACAAGGGTAACCTCATCAACGCCGGAGTCACTTCGCCCTACACCCTCTACGACGAGCAGACCGCTTCGTTCGGCGAGGACGAGGACTACAACCAGTACGACGCTCAGGGCTTCATCAACCTCTTCGGTCTGCCGATCAAGGAGAAGGCAAAGCTCGACGCGAAGCGCGAAAAATAATCAAGGGAGATAACAAAAGGGAAGGAGAAATCCTCCCTTTTGTGGAATATATACAAGATTGAAAGCTGACGCTTTCAATCAGCATTTTGTGGCTCTATCGCGGTTTTTAAGCCGCGATTTGGCTTCGCCAACCGCGCCCCAAAAAGCAAGAAAGGAAGCTTTTGCTACGCAAAAGCCATGGTCATAAAAATGAAACTCTGGTCAGGAAGATTCAAAAAAGACGTCGATTCGCGCGTCAACGACTTCAACTCGTCGATTTCGTTCGACGGGCGGATGTACAGGCAGGACATCGAGGGCTCGATCGCGCACGCGACGATGCTCGGCGAGTGCGGAATCATCGACAAATCCGAGTCCGAAAAGATTGTTTCGGCTCTTAAAGAAATTCTCGCCGACGTTGAGGCCGGGAAAATCGAGTTCTCGCCCGACGCCGAGGACATTCACATGAACGTCGAGACGATTCTCACCGAGCGTATCGGCGACGCCGGAAAGCGGCTTCACACCGCGAGATCAAGGAACGATCAGGTCGCGCTCGATATCAGAATGTACCTCTTAACCGAGGTCGCCGAGGTCAAAAAGCGCGTCATCGGGCTGCTCGCGGCGATAAGCGAAAAGGCGAAGCTCCACGTCGACACGGTGATGGCCGGCTACACGCACCTTCAGCGCGCTCAGCCCGTCACTTTTGCGCATTACATCCTCGCCTACGCGCAGATGCTGATGCGCGACTACGACCGCCTCTGCGACTGCGAGAAGCGGATGAACGTCATGCCGCTCGGCTCGGGCGCGCTCGCCTCGACGACCTATCCGATCAACCGCGAGAGAGTCGCCGAGCTGCTCGGCTTCCCGGCCGTGACCGAAAACTCGATCGACGGCGTCTCGGATCGCGATTTCGTCATCGAGTTCGCGTCCTGCCTGTCGATTCTGATGATGCACATGAGCCGGTTTTCCGAGGAAATAATCCTCTGGTGCTCGTCGGAATTCGGCTTCATCGAGCTTGACGACGCGTTCTCGACCGGCTCGTCGATCATGCCGCAGAAGAAAAATCCCGACGTCGCCGAGCTTGTCCGCGGCAAAACCGGACGGATTTACGGCGATCTGATGACGCTTCTCACGATGATGAAGTCGCTCCCGCTCGCCTACAACAAGGACATGCAGGAGGACAAAGAGGCGATTTTCGACGCGATCGACAACACGCTGATCTCGATCGAGGTCTTCACGTCGATGTTCGCGACGATGACCGTCCGCGCCGACCGCCTCAGAAAGGCCGCCGCGAAGGGCTTCATCAACGCGACCGACTGCGCTGACTATCTCGTCAAGAAGGGAATGCCCTTCCGCGACGCTTACAAGGCCTCCGGAACGCTCGTCGCGTACTGCGTCGACCACGACAAGACGCTCGAGGAACTGTCGCTCGACGAATATAAAGCTGTCTGCGACGTCTTCGACGAGGGAATTTACGACGCGATCAACCTCGAAAACTGCGTCAACGGGCGCAAGGTTCGCGGCGGCCCCGCGAAGGAATCGGTCGAGAGACAGATTTCGATCGTTGATAATTTTGTAGAAACTCACAAAAATTAAGCTTACAAGGGGATGAACTTCTATGAATAAGATCAAAGTCGGAGTTATCGGCGCGACAGGATACGCCGGAGCCGAGCTTGTAAGGCTTCTCGTGAACCATCCGGACGTCGAACTCAAAGCCGTCGCGTCGGTTTCGTACGACGGGCAGAATATTTCGGACATCTACCCGAATCTCAAGGAGATCGTCCCGATGACGCTCGAGGTTCCGGAAAACATCACGTCCGAGTGCGACGTCGTCTTCGCGTCGGTTCCGCACGGCGTTTCAGAGGAGCTGGCCGTCAAGTGCATGGCCGACGACACAGTGCTGATCGACCTGGGAGCCGATTTCAGACTCCACAACGAGGCCGATTACAAAAAATGGTACGGCAAGGAATATAAGCATCCCGAGCTGCACCTCAAGGCCGTTTATTCGATCCCCGAACTGCACCGTTCGCAGATCGGTGAGGCGATGGTGATCGGCAATCCCGGGTGTTATCCGACGTCGATTTCGCTCGGTCTGATGCCCGCGATAAAGGCCGGGATACTCGACCTTGCGCATCTGATCATCGACTCGAAGTCGGGCGTCACCGGCGCGGGACGCGGACTGACGCAGGGAACGCATTTTCCCGACACGAACGAGGCCTTCGCCGCCTACAAGGCCGGGTGCCACCGCCACACGCCCGAGATCGAGCAGACGCTCTCCGAGCTCGCGGGCGAGGACGTCAAAGTGACCTTTGTGCCGCATCTTCTCCCGGTAAACCGCGGAATCGAGTCGTCGATTTACGCGGGTCTTAACGAAAAGGGGATGCTGATGAGCCCCGAAGAGATCTACGACATTTATAAAAAAGCTTACGAAAACGAGAAATTCGTCCGCGTCGAAAAGCTCGGAAATTACGCTAACCTGAAAAACGTTCGTATGTCGAACTACTGCGACATTTCGCTTCACCTTGACGACCACACTTCGACGCTCGTGATCTCGTCGGTCATCGACAACATGGTCAAGGGCGCGGCCGGACAGGCGATTCAGAACATGAACATCCGTTTCGGCCTTCCCGAGGACGCGGGACTCTGCTACGTTCCGCCGGCGTTCTGATGCGGACGGTCATCGTAACCGGCGCGTCGCGGGGAATCGGCGCGGCGACGGCCGGGTATTTCGGCGAGCGCGGATGGCGCGTGATCTGCGGCTATTATAATAATGAAGGAAAAGTGAGAGAAGTCGCCGCGAAAATCGAAAAATCGGGCGGGGAAGCGAAGATTTTCCGCGCCGACGTCGGGAATTTCGACGACTGTCGATCGCTTGTCGACTTCGCGCTGGGCTTCGGAAAAATCGACGTCCTCGTCAACAACGCGGGGATTTCGGAGGTCGGACTCTTCACCGACCTGAGTCAGGAGCGCGAAAAGCGGCTCTTCGACGTCGATCTTTTCGGCCCGATGAACCTTTCGAAGCTCGCTTTGCCGTCGATGATCCACGAAAAATCGGGCGCGATTGTCAACATTTCGTCGATGTGGGGGCAGGTCGGCGCGTCTTGCGAGGTGCAGTATTCGGTCGCGAAGGCCGGAATCATCGGCTTCACGAAGGCGCTGGCGAAGGAAGTCGCGCCGTCGGGAATCCGTGTGAACTGCGTCGCGCCCGGCGTGATCGACACCGAGATGAATTCGCGCCTCTCGGCCGACGACATGGCTGCGCTCGCCGACGAAATTCCGATGTGCCGCGTCGGTTCGGCGATCGAGGTCGCTGAGTGCGTTTATTTCCTTTGCGAAAGTTCTTATGTCACCGGGCAGGTTTTAGCACCGAACGGCGGACTGATTGTATAAAAAAGTTACATTCTATTAAAGAGGTGTTCAAGTATGACACAGATCAAATCGATTCCGGGCGGCGTTTGCGCCGCGGAGGGATTCAAAGCGGCCGGAATTCACGCCGGACTCCGCAAGAACAAGGACAAGCTCGACCTCGCGCTGATCGTCGCGGACGAGGTCTGCAACGCGGCGGGAGTTTTCACTACAAACAGAGTGTTCGCGGCTCCGGTCGGAGTCACCCGCGCGCACCTCAAAAACGGCAGGGCGCGCGCGATAATCTGCAACTCGGGCAACGCGAACGCCTGCGTTTCGGACGGCTACGACAAGGCCGAGGCGACCTGCGCGGCTCTGGCCGGGAACCTTGACTGCGATCCGAACGACATCGTCGTCGCGTCCACGGGCGTAATCGGCGTTTCGCTTCCGCTCGAGCCGCTCGTCGCGGGGATTCCGACGCTTGTCGAAAATCTCGGCTCGCACGCTTACTCGTCGGATTCGGCGGCGCGCGCGATCATGACGACCGACACGAAGAAGAAGGAATTCGCGTTCCAGCTCGAAATCGGCGGAAAAACCGTCCGTCTCGGCGGAATCTGCAAGGGCTCGGGCATGATTCATCCGAACATGGCGACGATGCTCTGCTTCATCACGACCGACGCGGCAATTTCTTCCGAAATGCTCCACCTCGCGCTTTCCGAGGTCATTTCGGACACTTTCAACATGGTCAGCGTCGACGGCGACACCTCTACAAATGACATGGTAACGATTCTCGCGTCGGGGCGCGCTAAAAACGACGAAATCGTCCTCCCCGGCGACGATTTCGACCTCTTCAAGGCGGCTCTGCGCGAGCTTTGCACCTGCCTCTGCACCGCGATCGCGGCCGACGGCGAGGGCGCGACGAAGCTGATCGAGTGCCGGATCCGGAACTTCTACGACCATAAAAAAGCGCGGATTCTCGCGAAGTCGGTGATCAACTCGTCGCTCGTCAAGACGGCGATGTTCGGCGCCGACGCCAACTGGGGGCGGATTCTCTGCGCGCTCGGCTACGCGGGCGTCGACCTCGATACCGACATGATCGACGTGAAATTCATCTCGTCGAAGGGCGAAATCCTCGTCTGCCAGAACGGTCAGGGCGTCGATTTTTCTGAGGAGAAGGCGAAGGAAATCCTGCTCGAAAAGAGCGTCGTGATCGACGTCGACCTGAAGTCCGGCACGTTCGGCGCGGTGGCGTGGGGCTGCGATCTCTCGTACGAGTACGTCCACATCAACGGCGACTACCGCTCTTGACAATTGGCCTTGCGGCCAACTGTTCCACGAAAAAAAAGGTGAAAATTCGTATGAATGTAACAAATCAGGATAAGGCGGCGGTGCTGATTCAGGCGCTTCCGTACATACAGAAGTACTCCGGCCGGACGGTCGTCGTCAAGTACGGCGGCAACGCGATGGTCAACGAGGATCTGAAAAACGCGGTGATTTCGGACATCGTGCTGCTTAAACTCGTCGGAATCAACGTCGTTCTCGTTCACGGCGGCGGACCCGAGATCTCAGGGATGCTCAAAAAAATCGGCAAGGAACCGAAGTTCATCAACGGCCTCCGCTACACCGACGACGAGACGATCGACATCGTTCAGATGGTTCTGGCCGGCAAGACGAACAAGGATCTCGTCAACAAAATCGAGCGGATCGGCGGCCGCGCGGTCGGACTTTCGGGCATCGACGGCGGCATGATCAAGGCAAGGAAGCTCGTCGGCGAGTTCGATTACGGCAACGTCGGCGAAATTTACGACGTCGACGCGTCGATAATCCGCGACAACATCGAAAAGGGCTACATTCCGGTCGTCTCGACGATCGCTTTCGGCGACGGAGACAGTTCGGTTTACAACATAAATGCCGACACGGCGGCCTGCAAGATCGCGATCGCGCTCGGCGCGCAGAATCTGATGCTCCTCACCGACACGCTCGGCGTCATGCGCGACCCGAAGGACGAGTCGACGCTGATTCCCGAAATCAAGGTCGACGAGGTCGACGGGCTCGTAAAAGAGGGTGTGATTTCGGGCGGAATGATCCCGAAAGTGCAGTGCTGCGTCGACGCGGTGCTGGGCGGAATCGGCCACACGGTCATTCTCGACGGCCGGATCCCGCATTCGATACTTGTCGAAATGCTGTCCGATCAGGGCGTCGGCACGCTTTTCAAGAAATGAGGCCTCAAATGAACAAGCAGGAAATTATTTCACTCGATAAAGAATATCTGATGCAGACCTACGGCCGGCTCGAAATCGCTCCGGTCGAGGGCAGATCCGCGACGCTTGTCGACGCCGACGGCCGTGAATTCATCGATTTCACGAGCGGCATCGGCGTGAATTCGCTCGGATTCTGCGACGAGGGGTGGATCCGCGCGGTCAGCGACCAGCTTTCGTCGATTCAGCATATGTCGAACTATTTTTACTGCGACAAGGCCGGAATTCTCGCGAAAAAGCTCGTCGGGCTTTCGGGGCTGCGCCGAGTGTTCTTCGGAAACTCGGGCGCGGAGGCCAACGAGGGCGCGATCAAGCTTGCGCGGAAATATTCGTTCGACAAATACGGAACCGGACGTTCGACGGTAGTTTCGCTCGTCAACTCCTTCCACGGCCGGACGGTGACGACCCTCGCGGCGACCGGGCAGGACGTTTTCCACAACTATTTCTATCCGTTCACCGAGGGCTTCGCCTACATTCCGGCGAACGACGGGTCCGCGCTCGAGAGACTCGGAAACGACGTCTGCGCGATCATCGCGGAGCCGATTCAGGGCGAGGGCGGAGTGATTCCGCTCGACGCCGAATATGTCAGAATCCTCAGAAAATTCTGCGACGAACGCGATATTTTGCTGATATTCGACGAAGTTCAGACCGGAATCGGACGCACAGGTAAATTTTTCGGGCATGAATATTTTAACGTGAAGCCCGACATTCTGACCCTCGCGAAGGGACTCGGCGGCGGACTTCCGATCGGAGCCTTCGTGGCGGGCGAAAAATGCGAGTCGACGCTCGGCGCGGGGACGCACGGATCGACATTCGGCGCGAATCCGGTCGTCTGCGCGGGCGCGAATTACGTCGTCGACCGCGTCTCGGATCCGCGATTCCTCGGCGAAGTGATTGAAAAGGGCGAAAAAATCCGTAATTTCGTTCTCGGATCGAAGCTTTCGAAGGTGAAATCGATCCGCGGGAAGGGAATGATGATCGGAATTCAGGTCGACGGCAATCCGAAGGAGCTTCTCCATGACGCGGCCGACGCCGGGCTCCTCGTCCTGACCGCCGGAAAGGACGTCATCCGTCTGCTTCCGCCGCTCACGATCACAAACTATGAACTCGACCGCGGACTCGAAATTCTGGCGAAAGTGCTGAAATAACTGAAGAATTCACCCTGAAAATTCGTTAAAAAGGAGAAATTTCATGAAAAACGATCTTCTGAAAATGGCCGACCTCACGAAGGAGGACATTCTTGACATACTCAACCTCGCGTCGCAGCTCAAATACGAGCGCAAAAACGGCATCGAACACAAGCTCCTTGCCGGAAAAACTCTCGGAATGATCTTCCAGAAGGCGTCGACGCGCACCCGCGTTTCGTTCGAGACCGGAATGTATCAGCTCGGCGGACAGGCGCTCTTCCTCTCGTCGCGCGACCTCCAGATCGGCCGCGGCGAGCCGATCGAAGACACCGCGCGCGTGCTGTCGCGCTACCTCGACGGAATCATGATCCGCACCTTCGCGCAGAAGGAGGTCGAGGATCTCGCCGAGTACGCCGACATCCCGATAATCAACGGACTTACCGATTATTGCCATCCCTGTCAGGTTCTGGCGGATCTCCAGACGATCCGCGAGTTCAAGGGTGGGTTCGACGGGCTTAAAATGTGCTACATCGGCGACGGAAACAACATGGCGAACTCGCTGATCGTCGGCGGACTGACGGTCGGAATGAAGGTTTCGGCGGCCTGCCCGAAGGATTACTCGCCCGACCAGACCGTTCTCGACTTCGCGAAGCCCTATGGCGATAATTTCCAGCTCACCGACAACATTCTCGAGGCCGCGAAGGACGCCGACGTCCTCTTCACCGACGTCTGGGCGTCGATGGGGCAGGAGGACGAGGCCGAAAAGCGCCGGATCGTCTTCAAGGGCTACCAGATCAACGACGAGGTTCTCGACGTCGCCGCGAAGGACGCGATGGTTCAGCACTGCCTGCCGGCTCACCGCGGCGAGGAAATCACCGCGAAGGTCTTCGAGGCGCACGCAAACGAGATCTTCGAGGAGGCCGAAAACCGTCTCCACGCGCAGAAGGCCGTCATGGTCAAGCTGATGTCGAAATAAATTCATCAAAATATGCGGAGAAATTTACAATCTCCGCATATTTTTTCGCTTGTTTGGAAGCGCGATTTATGATATAATCTGTTTACCTTAAATGTTGGAGGTTTGAAGATGAATAAATTAACAAAAAATTTACTTTCTCTCGCGATCGCGGGAGCGATGACGATTCCGGCGGCCGCGATTGACATTTCGGTTCAGCTTGACGGCGAAACGGTCGGTTTTCCCGACGCCGCGCCCGAGATCACGAACTCGCGCACGATGGTTCCGTTCCGCGCGATGGCCGAGGCGATGGGTTACACAGTCGGCTGGGACGACGAAACCCGCCGCGTCACCGCCGAGCATAACGGCCGGACGCTGAGCTTCAAGGTCGGCGACGACGAGCTTCTCGTCCGCGAAACGCCCGATTCCGAGTGGGTCGCGTCGAAGATGGACGTCGCGCCATACATAAGCCTCGACCGCACCTACGTTCCGGTCAGATTCTTCGCCGAGGCGTTCGGCCAGAGCGTCAAGTGGGCCGACGAGGTCAAGACGGCCGTCATTTACGACCGGCAGGGGATCATCGACTCGATCGACAAGGATTTTTCGATCGTAAACGCCGCTGACGCGGCCGAAAAAACAGCGGTCGGCTCGAAATCCTACATGAGTTACACTTACAAGCTGTCAGATTCGGACGAGATTCTCGTGCTTGTCGAGGTTTCGACTGAGCGCGGCGATGGAAAAACGCTTTACGAGATGAATCTTGACTTCGGAAAGCTCATCGAATACGCTGACGAATCCGCGGAGAACTTTGAAATTCCAATGGACGAGAGCGTCGCGCCGATTTTCGGCATATTTGACGGACTCGCCGATGTCGAAATCGACTCGGACGAGATTGATCCGGAGTTCAGCTATTCGAACGGAATCTACGATTTCATGGGCGAGGATGGCATTTTTGGCATCAGCATGATAAGCGACGGAACGAACATTTACGTGAAGTCGCCGCAGATCAACGCGGTTATCTTGGCGGCTGTTGCTGATGAAGGCGTCGATCCGAGCGTCCTTGGCAACGAAATCTGGCTGAAACTCCCGGCAAACGAAATCGGCTACGACTACAACACGCTTGGCGAAATGCTCTTCACGATGTTTGAGGACAGCGATCCGACCGAGATTGTTGACGGCGTGAATCAGTGCCTCGGGCTTCTTGATTATCTGAACGACAAATATTTCAAGAAGACAAACGACGGCTGGGTGCTTGATTATTCGGACGAAAAGCTGACCGCGACCGGAAGCGTTTCGGCCGATTACAGAGATTTCGCGGTGAATGTCACGACGGTCGACGATAGCGGCGTCGGCGAGCTTACGCTCACGACAAACGCGCTCGACTACGCGCCTGAAATCGCTCCGGATGGAATGATTATCGATCTTACCGAAATCGTTCTGCTTGGCTGAAAAGCAAAAAAATCCTGCCGAAAAGGCAGGATTTTTTGTATTTACTGTTCAAGATTTGCTATATTTTCGGTCAGCACTTTGAGTGATTCCGTGAAGGCTTCTTCACGTTTCGCGAGGTCGGAGGCGAGGTTCACGTCCTTATTCTCAAAACGGAAATAGGTGAAGGGCGGGTTTTTCAGCGAGGTTCCGTAAACAAAGAGAAAATCGAGTGCCGCGCCGTCGCGGATAAGGTCGAGCATTTCGTGAATTTCGGTGTCGCGGGCGTATTTTTCTTTTAGCGCGACTTCATAATATTTAGGAGTAACTAACTTATTTCCGTAGTATGCGAGCGATTCCATGACCTTTGAGGTCAGTTCGGGCGATTTCGTCGTTACCGGAACGAAGAGCATTGTAGTTGAAGTGCCTAACTGCGCGTGATATTTTTCCTGATTTTCGTCAAATTTCGGTATCGGGACGATTCCGTAGTCGTCGGCCATGTCGCGCATATATTCTGTTGAGTAAATGAAATTCACCATCGAGCCGACGCGGCCTTCGGCGAAGGTCTTCATTGTTTTGTAGGTGTGGTCGTCGATCGAGTACATTGTGATCATGTCGTCGCCCGCGTAGAATTTCTGGAGCTTTTCGAACGCGGTTTGGAAACGCTCGGTCAGGCCGATATATTGCGGAGTTCCGTTTTTGTCGAGTTCGACTATTTTCAGTTCGAGCGCGGTCTGGAAGGTTCCGGCCGGGACGCGCTCGGCGAGGAAGCTCAGCTGGTCGTCTTCGAGCGTGTATTTTCCGTCGCCGTTGAGGTCGTTTGACATTCCGGAGCAGATTTCGATGAATTTGTCGAGTGTCCACTCGTTGTTCCGGACGAGGTCGTAGGGGTCGGGAGCTTTGAATTCGTTCCATATACGTTTGTTGAAGAAAATAACCGACATATCCTTGTAAAGTGAGAGCGACGCGTCGCCGAGGAATCCATAGAGCTTTCCGGCGATTGAGAAGCGGTCATACATACCCGAAAGCCACCATTCGTGGTCAAAATCAGCGTATTCGAGCGATTTTCCCTCAAGGAAATAGCCGTTTGAGACGATCGGCATCGTGCAGACCATGACGCTGCTGACGAGATCAATCTCGCCCGTACCAGACATTATGTCGTTTGTGATTGTTCCGTGGAACTGATCCAGCACCGCCCAGTCGCACGGCGAATAGCGGAACTCAAAATCTATGCCGAGATAGTCCTCGACCGCGGAATTCTTTTCATAAACCGCGTCTGAAACGACGTCTCCGGTTGATTCCTCAGCGTCGTATTCATAGGATCGGTTGCTGTCAGCGTATATTGTAAATTTTTTGTTACCGTTATCCTCTCTGCCGAAGCCGAGAATGTCTTTCATTGTGGCCTCGGCCGTTGATTCCGACGCGCTGTCAGTCGTCGTTTCGACCGGATCTTCGGTATTATCGCCACACGCCGCGAGCGACGCGAGCATTGAAATCAGTAAAATCGCTGAAATTTTTCTTTTCATATTACACCTCACATTTTCTTACGACAGCCGTCGACCTGAAAGTCCTGCCCCGAGCAGTAGCTCGCGTTTTCGGACGCCAAGAAGCAGATCATCTCGGCCTGCTCGTCGTAGCTGGATTCTCTACCCATGTAGGAGAGATCGCTCGGCCGCATTTCGCCGTTGCCGACGTTTCCGGGCGACATCGAGGTCACGAGGACGTTGTACGGGCTCGTTTCCTTCGCGAGTGCCTTTGTGAACGAGTGAACCGCTCCCTTCGTCGTCGAATAATCGACCATGTTCGCGATTCCGTAGCGTCCCGCGACCGACGAGACGTTGATCACGCGCCCCCATTTCCGGTCGATCATCGGCGGCAGAAGCTTTTGGGTCAGGTACATCAGCCCCCAGACGTTGACCATCCAGCGGCGTTTCCAGCTTTCGGGGTCGGTGTTTACGAACGGGCCGCCGTTGTCGCGCCAGAGGGCGGCGTTGTTGACGAGGATGTCGATTTTCCAGTCGGAAATTTTCGATAAAGCCCCGTCGATCGAGTTCTGATCGCCCATGTCGCAGACGACCGCGACGCATTTCCGACCGAGCTTTTTCACCTCGACTTCGACCTCGCGAAGCTTCAGCTCGTTCACGTCGAACAGCACCGAATCTACTCCGCGCTTTGCGAGCATGACCGCCGTCGCGCGGCCGATTCCGTTCGCGGCTCCTGTGATAAGAGCCGTGCGATTGTTGTATTCCATGATTTTTCGCTCCTTTTGAGAAATGTTTTTGCATATCTATTATAGCATATTGACAAAATAAATAAAAGGGTGTATAATATTAAAAAATGGTACGATCCTATGAAAGTGAGGGAAAATCTTGAAGGCTTACAGTCAGATGCCGTCGCTTCTGTACCTTTCCCGGTATCAGAATCCGCCGGGTCAATCGAACGATTACCGCACGTTTCCGCGGCCGATCGGGAGCGCGGCTCTCGTCGTGAAGGGGAACGCCGAATATTTCACTGAGGGAAGCGTTTTCCGGATGACGCCGGGCGACATTCTTTTCATCCCGGTCGGCGGGACATATCTTTCATTCTGGGACGACCAGCCGTCCGAGATGCTTTGTTTTCATTTTAATATGCGAAATGATCACGATCGGCGGTTTCCGGTTCAGAAGGTCTCGGGGCATTCCGGACTTTTTGACGAATTTTCCGAGGCCGTGACCCGTGATCCCGGAAATTTTCGCGCGTGCGAGCTGTTTTACCGCGTTCTGGGGGCATTCTGGGACGAGCTTGTTATGGTCGACACGAATATCGATCCGAAAATCCGCCCCGCGCTCGATTTTCTTGAGGTTTCGCCCGAGCGCGAGTGCGGGGTCGCGTATCTCGCGTCGCTCTGCCATATGTCAGAATCTCACTTCTTTTCCTGTTTCAGGAAATCGATGGGGCGCGCGCCGATGGAATACCGAGCCGATCTCCTGATAATGAGCGCGCAGAGAATGCTCGCGCAGCCGGATCTGTCGATCTCGGAGGTCGCGGAACGCCTCGGCTTCGGCTCCGAAACCTACTTCCGGCGGATTTTCAAGGCGAAAGTCGGCGTATCTCCGCGGGAATTCAGAAAGAATCCCCTCAAATAACCGGGAAAACGACGAAATTTCCGCAATCCCCTTGACAAAACGCGCAAAATTTGCTATAATATAAGAATGAAGAAATCTTTTTGGAGGCAATCAAAATGCAATGGACTGGCTTAAATGAGCTGCGCGAAAAATACCTTTCGTTCTTCGAATCGAAGGGACATCTTCGCCTGCCGAGCTTTTCACTTATTCCGAATAACGACAAATCCCTGCTCCTCATCAACTCGGGCATGGCTCCGATGAAAAAATTCTTCACCGGAGAGGTTGAGCCGCCGCGTCACCGCGTCACGACCTGCCAGAAGTGCATCCGCACGCCCGACCTTGACCGCGTCGGCCACACCGCGCGCCACGGCACATTCTTCGAGATGCTCGGCAACTTCTCGTTCGGCGACTACTTCAAGCATGAGGCGATCGCGTGGGCGTGGGAATTCCTGACGAAAGAACTCGAAATCCCCGCTGAACTCCTCTGGCCGTCGGTCTATGAAAAGGACGACGAGGCTTACAATATCTGGAAGGACGAAATCGGCGTCGACCCGTCGCACATCGTCCG